>DATADQ010000159.1:0-42265 GCA_036258455.1 Nitrososphaeraceae archaeon
AGAAAAGGCCCAATCCCGATGGAATTTGCAAGCGATTGATACGCTACTTCATCATACATGTTCGCTCTATTTGCATCAGTTCTCCTTATCTTTAAAACAAAATATCTACTTCCATATTTAACTAATGTTACCAAACCAACAGACCCCTTACCAAGTATATTTATCTTGTGCAATTGCACTTTACCAAATGAGAATACAGAGTTAATATCCAAGGATAACAATTCTTGCATCCTACTGTCAAAAGTATTTTGGTCAAATAAGGGATAAGTCAGCAAAAATTTTAGGCTTTCCCTATTTTCACTGTCTAATAAATTCTCCATCACGAACCATATGATCAATCGCATTGGAAATAAAAATACCCAGTTTTTTTCTCTCATTTCCCAAATATATAGAATAACCATTTTTAAGATCTAGTGAAATTCCGGTAGGGCTTCCTGATTCAATATCCTTTTGAATTATTTGACTTGTATGTTCTTTTATTGAAGTATTTTTTCTTTCTCCAATAATTACAATTCTCATATCATCGGTCCATGTCATAATAGATTTCTTTACCCTTTTATCGATAAATGAATCTGTTTCTTTTTTTAGAAATACTTTAGGTCCCACATTTAGATTTATTTTTGGAAGATTTGTAAATTCAATCATAAAAATAAACACTGCACGTTCATGCTCATCAGTAAAACAAAATTTCTTGATTATTTCAAATCCTGCATTTTCTAGCTGCTTTGAAACGCTATTTAGTTTCTTCTTAAGCTGCCCCCACAATATATCGGGACTCCTTTTGTGTATTTTAAAATCAATTATTAACAAATTTGATTTGATATCACTCATAATTTTTGTATTTGACCTGTGCGATTTTATAAAAAATTCTGTGGATGGCGCTTTTAGAAAAAGTCTTGATGCCAGTACGAATTTTGCAAGGCACTCTGCTGATACCGCGGCTCCTAGGTTTCTGTTTGAATCAATGGGATCAATTATTATTATGGGACTTGCAAATTTTTCAATTGCTTTTTCGTCCGGTGAATCAAGTGAAACAACGTAGTTTGGACTCAGTTCGGCAAATATTTGGAGAACATTTCTGAATGAGCCGTATTTCAATACAAGTACCTCTGTTACATACCCACTAAAACCTGAAACGGATATCTGAGATCCATATATTCCGATTGATTTTAAGAATTTTTTTAGCACCCTTACTTCACTTTTCAAAAATTCGTTTAACTTTCCCTGCATGAAAATGGTATGAAATGGAGATCTGTCTGCGGCACTTTTCCAATTATTCATTTGAACCCTGTAACATGGTACTATGTTTATTCTAATTGCATCAACCTTTCCTTCAACATACGGATGTTCAGAATATCGTAAATAAGGTCTGTATTTTTTCAATGCGTAAAAACCGACCGATTTACCTAGTTCTTCAAATTCTTTCCGCTCTACTGTAGTGTCTATCATTACAAAAAAGTCTATGTCAGGATCATCTTCAAGCCACGTACCTTTGGCATACGAGCCGCCGACTATCACTTTTAAGATTCTCTTGTCTTGAAAGTTCATGATTTCATTCTGTATTTCTTTTGATATTTTTTCTAGCATCTTCTGTTTTGACCTTGATGGTAAGGAGGATTCTGATACCTTTTGTGTAACGCCATCTATGGTATTCATTTACCCTTCACACAAATTATGTTCTCATATATGGGACCTTGTGGTGTAGTCATGCTCTTTTTTACAGAAATTGTATCAATCCTGTCACTAATAGCATAACCGGATTCTACATCATGTAAATTCAAGTTTAGTGATACCTTCTTTGTTCTAAATAGTGTTATGTGTGGTATTATCTCTTTTTCTATCTCTTTTTCTAACTTTATGTCTAGTTCTATCAATTTAGATATCACCTTATAGGCCATTTGGTTGAATGCACGCTTTGTTGCTCCGTCCAATCCGATCCACACGACTTTAGCATGATTATTATTTGGAAAAGCTCCTATCGTGCCATAATTAATTTCAAATGATTGAAATTCAATCTCAGAAATTTTGGTAACTATCTTGTCAAGTATTGAATTGT
Organism: Nitrososphaeraceae archaeon; assembly: GCA_036258455.1. Classification (GTDB taxonomy): domain Archaea; phylum Thermoproteota; class Nitrososphaeria; order Nitrososphaerales; family Nitrososphaeraceae; genus TA-21. Next base: position 2,057 of record DATADQ010000159.1, read on the forward strand.
TTACTTCGCCAAAAAACACTAGAGTGAAATGAAAATTTTCTGGAAGTACCAGTTTTAAGTTTCTAATTTCCAAATTCAAATAGGAAATCAAATTTTGTTGAACCTTTTGAAGTTCGTTTTTTCTATAAATATCTGCAGCAATGAAAACTCGGCACAAGTACAAATTATCGAATTAACTAATATTAAAATTTGAAGTAGCATATACTATGTTTTTATATCCTCTGGAACAACTTTAGACATGCAAAGACAAGAGCAAGACCAAGAGATCGAGATTCAATTGTTCTTTGATACAATAAAATCCAAAGAAACCAGGATTAAATATTCATCATACTTGAAAAAATACACGGAAATAACAGGGATAGACGATTTATTATCTGAAAAAGACTCCCGATTGATTGAGCGACAGATAATAGAGTTTATCAACAAGATGAAAAAAGAAGGCAAGAACTGGGGAGCAATTCACAACTATGTTGCTATGATTTTAGCGTTTTACAAGATAAATGATATTGTGTTAAACACTAGGAAAATAAACATGTTTTTACCCGAACAAAGAAAGGTAAAGAAGGATAGGGGTTATGAGCACAAAGAAATTTCAAAAATGTTAGAAATTGCGGATGAAAGGATGCGGGTCGTAATTCTATTACTGGCCTCTACAGGTATGAGGATTGGAGCAATTCCTTCATTGAAAATAAGGAATGTAGATAATACGAAAATTATAGTCTATGAAAACGATAAGGAAGAATAGATTACATTCATAACTCCAGAGTGCAAGACTGCTATAGAATCCTATGTGGATATGCGTTCTCGTTACGGTGAGAAAATAAACGACGAATCATATTTGATAAGGGAGCAATTTGATATTCGTGATAATTTTGCAATCGGTAAATGTAAGGGTATTGGTAGAGAATTACTACAATGGAAATTAAGAGATATTGCAAGACGTTCAAATGTGAGGTCTAAAGAGGTTCCTATTGCACATGGATTTAGAAAGTTCACAATGAAACAACTTGTAGATTCTAAAATAAACCCTGAGATTAGAGAGATGTTGCTAGGCCATAAGATAGGTCTAGCCTCTGCATACTATAAGCCTACTGAAGAAGAAATGTATTATGAATATGAAAAGGCAATTGATAATTTAACTATAGATCCGAATCAAAGACTACGCAAGAAAATAGAAACTCTCCAGGTAGAGAAATCACTAATCGAGGATATGAATGCACGTTTACAAGAGTTGGAACGAAAAAGGGATTAGTCAAACATTTTATTGTTGATGATGTTATAGAAAAACAGTTACTAAGACTGGGAACACAGCGCCACAGACTATTATTAGATCTTTGTGATACTAATGACAAGGACATTAACAATAAAATAACAATTGAACGCCTGATAGCAGATATCGACTTTAAAGTAATTGGGTTGATGGAGAGGTTAAATCAAAATATAGTACAGCATAGTGAAGCAGTTACACAACATATCAATAAAATTGCTGAAAATGAAAAATTAAAAACACGATATACTAGTCTCTTTGAACTATACAGGATTTCTATAGATTGTAGACAAGACCTCGACAAACTCAAGGAAAAAGTATGGGGTAAACAACAAGATAATGGTAGTAAAAAATAAAGTTAATTGTTTTGGTTTTTGGGATCCGCCGTACTCCAGATGGACACCAAGTTTGCGTTGTATCGTGCATCCTGGAACCAGGTTAGTGCATATGGAAGGAGACGATCCAAACATATTTCGCTGCAGCCAGTGCGGCAGTGTTCCCTATAAAGAAACCAAATCTGGCAGTGATAAACCTCATGTTGTTCGCAAGTAAGTAACGAAATAAAAAAGTTTGAAAGGATATATTATAAAATAGTAAACATCTTTTTAAAACTTTAAATATGTGCTTTTATTGGTAACCATAGAATGATTAACTTCAATCTTGGAGGTATAACTGTAATTTCGACAGTGGTCATTACTACTCTTGTTATATTACTTTCCACAACGCCTTTCATATCCACAGCATACGCAGCGGCCACCATAACATGTGATTCTTCAAGTAATCCTTGTAATGGCACTGCGGGGGATGACAATATGAAGGGAGATGAGGGGCACAATGAAATGAATGGTCTCGGAGGCAATGACCATATGAGCGGCGGCGGTGCTGATGATTTATTGAATGGCGGTGATGGTAGTGATAATATCAATGGCGGTGATGCTACTGATACTATCAATGCCGGTGATGGTAATGATAAATTGAGCGGCGGTTCTGGTGGCGATCATCTTTTTGGCGAATCGGGTAAAGATATTGTGAGTGGCGACAGTGGTGATGATAATATTTTCGGTGGGAATGATAATGATAAATTGAGCGGAGGCTGGGGTGATGATCTTCTAAATGGAGGTCCTGGAGGAGACACCTATAAGTGTGGTGATACTGATGGCATTGATGAAATAGAGGACTTTAGTGAGGCCTCAGGCGATACCAAATATAGTGACTGTGAAATCTTTTAGATTTGATCAAATGTAATGAAAAAATATCATCCTTCTAGTTGAATCATCCCACAAGCCGGACACATATCCTGCGAATCTAGCCATTCACCGCATGATTTACAATGAGTGTCTTCATAGGTCATTTCTTTCGCCTCCAATCATCATAGATAGAAGACATTACAAATGGCAGGACTCAGATTGGCAGCAACCAGAGAAAACATGGCGCACTTGTTTAATTCATAAAGGTACTGCTTTGATTCCTTGGCGGGAAGAGCAGGGAATGTTGATCTGTCCTGACTGTGGATGTCGTTGGGCAGAAAAAGGAGCACCGGCACTAACAGATGAAGCAATCGCAGGCGTACATAAAAAGCAGCAAACTAAGATAGTACAGGGTACAAAGAAAAAGAAATTTTTCTCTAAGCAAGGTGATCTAATAACTGACGAGACATTAATCCAGGACGTTCTTCAGGGCAAAAATGTGATCAGTTACAAAGAAACAAAATCAGGCAGTGATAAACCCGTAGTGGTTAAGAAGAAATAAAATAAAATAAAATAAATTTAAATTAGATATTCAAACGATACAGTACTGTACCGTTAGACTTTCCTAAATACCAGTAGCGATAATTGAGCACGAAAAAAATAAAATGACTATTTCATTAACCAAACATATGGTATATGCATAATCATATTAAAATTTGAACAAAACTGAATTTAGAATGTGGTCTGGCGATATACCACTCATTTTATTGAAATTATCACTTTTTTATAGTAAATAATAAATAATTTACTAAAACTCATTTTGGGTATGTTGTTTGGAAGGGATAAGATTAAGGATGGAGATTATGTTTTTGTAACTCAAGAATATTCTGGAAAAATAAGGCTTGTTATTGGAAGAATCATCTCTTTAACCGATTCAGTCGCAAGGATCAGGGGTTCATATATTATCCCATTAGGTTTGATAGAGAAAGTTTCTTCTGGACGAGGTGAGGGAAGACCAAGAGAGGCTCTTCAAAATCCCGATCCCAATAATTGTATTTTCATGTTAATTGATAATGTGGAAACTGGAGATTTTGATGAGGTAGTTGATATAAATTCATCAAAAATAAAGCGGATAAATGAAGAAAGGTTTCACGTACTTGATGGATGGATAAAAGAAAATCTTCCAGAACTCTTTGCTAATGTATTAAGAGCTAAATCCGGTGAAGATAGAGCGCAAGCAAGGGCTATTTTATTAGAGAAAATGAATTCGCTTTATGAAAGAGATCTAAAGGATCACATGTATGCTGTGGCAAGAAGTACCAAAATATTGTGATTTTGAAAGTTTTATATTAAGGTCATGGTTAGAGCATTCTTAAAATGGAATACGTATATGCTGCATTATTACTACACAAATTAAACAAGGATATCACTGAAGATAATGTAAAGAATGTCATAAAGGCTACTGGTGCAAATCCAGATGAAGTCAAGATAAAGGCATTGGTAGCAGCTTTGAGCGAAGTAAATATAGACGAGTCACTAAAAGCAACTCCGATGGCCATGTCCGTGCCTGCTACCGCAGCTGCTGCTGAAACTGGTGCGACACAAGCAAAAGATGAAAAGGAAGAAGAGAAAAAGGACGAAAAGAAGGAAGAAGAAGCTCTAGAAGGATTATCTTCATTGTTTGGTTAAGAGCTATTTTTTTCTGTCAATTTTTCCTATTTCCAGATTTTTTTATCTTGTCTTATTTTAGATAATGGAATTAATTGTACATCGTCTAGTCAATAAGAGTTTGGTAGCAAGTAGGCTTACCTGATCCGACTAGGTTCTCTCCAACTTTATATGCAAGGGTAAATTCTACTCGATTAGCTAGGGGAATAACCCTTGTTCTTTAGTTGAGCAGCTAAATTGTTAGCCTTCAACGCTGATAGTGAAATTATTTGCCCGGCAGTCTCTTTCGACAAATAGTTTGATTCAAGTGCCAGAGATTGTGCATTTCTGGATGCCTTGGATAGTAAATATCCCATCGATTCTTTTGTAAAGTATCTTGATTCAACTGCAAGAGATATAGAGTCATTATGGGATCTGCTCAATTCATTTCTAAATTCATTTAAATCAATTCTTAGATCAGTTTCTGCAAATACTAACTTGTCTGCAATAGCATAGTTAACTACGATTCCTGCTTCAATTGGTTTTATATTTAATTTTGATAGAAGAGACGCAAGTTTTGTAGATATTACATCGCCGGGCTTTGAAACGATTGTATCTTTACTTACCCATATTGTGCCTTGATCTATCTTTGTAGGAACATTTGCTTCTTTGAATTCTGATAATACCGGACCTGGAGTTATTCCCGTATCGCCAGATGGAATCATTATTTCAGTTTTAGTTATGTCTCCACCTTTTGCAGGTAGAAATACCTTATTTTGATCAAAAATTAGGTTAAGTTTGAAAGGACTAATATTGGTAAACATAAGCGCGCATTGTCCCTCCAACTGGGAACTCAATTTATCAATTCCCTGTACATCAGATATCTTTTCAAATGCTCTTTGCGTTACCCTGTTTTTAATTACTTTTATGATAATATCTTTGTGGAATTTTTTCCTTATCTTCATTAATTGTGTCGCTCGAACCTTATTTACTTTTGAAAGCGCAATTACACTGTATGATTTCGGCAGTTCAAGCATTTGTTGATATAATTCCTGTTTTCCTTTCGGATAGCTTGTCCTCCTCTGTTTTTCAGTAGTCATCATTTATCTCCTTACTTTTGTTTTTCTCCTATTGTTGAAGCCTTGGAAGGCTTGCTCATTGTAAACTTTATTATCGCATTACGGATATTCTTATCGCCCTGGGGCAACTTTTTCTCAATTGCGGATATTATGGCAAGTGCATTATTTGCAAGGTGTTCGTCTTGCATTTTTTCGTCACCTATCTTCGCAGAAATGTTAAGTTGATTCTTTGCCCTTGCTCTGACAGAACCCCTGAATCTTTCTGCAATATTCTCGATTGGGGCTCCATAGGCAATAGGGGAAGGCATTTTGCCTTTGGGTCCCATGAACTGTCCTAACGAGCGACCAACACTGGACATTAATGAAGTATCAGCCAAAAAAAAATCATAAGCTTTAACAACTTTTCTTGCATCCTTCTTATTTGTTCCAAGCCTGTCTAGTTCGTCAGGCTCAATAACTCTATCAACCTGTGCCTTTCTAGCTCTCATCCCCATATCTCCAGAAGCAAATACACATACGCTTGAAGTCTTAGTTGTCTTGTTAGGAAGATTTACAACTTCATTTACGCTAAATCCCTTTTTAACATCAATGTCCTTTAATATGAGGGTCAATTCTGCAGACTGAGTAAAATTGTGTTTTTTGATTCCATCTCGTGCATTTTTTACTATATTTTTTAATTGATTATCCTCAAGCATAGTTGAAAATTTTAGATTTTAAGCCACTTATAAACGTGAGTTGTATGCATGGATTTCGTAATTTTTAAATTAAAACTAATTATTTGCAGGATTTGGCTTAACGAACATCGAGATAATAAACAATGCGTCTATAACTATCACTAATTTAAATTGGCAAGGTAAGTTCATACAGCAATATAAGCACGGGCCCGGAGGGCTTCGATCCCTCGACTTCCGGCTCTCTTTGTTAAAACTTAGAAGGCAGGCGCTCTATCCAAGCTGAGCTACGAGCCCATTGGCTTTGCACTACTTAGCAAATCCTTCGCAAAAAAGGAAATAAAATATTGACTTATAAACTGTTCAAAACGTCAAGTCTTTTCTTTTTTCAGGACGACCCTGTATAAAAGGAGATTCGGAATAATTGGAATTTTTGCTAAATTCATTTATCTAAACAGCACGTCAGGTATCGGAAGGATATCTAGATTCCAAAATAATTCTGTTAATTGTAGTTGAAACCGATCAAAAATTGAAAATAAATACACGCTGATTCAGCTTACCATTTTGTAACTTTGACCACTTCGAAGGCTTCGGCGTATTTGGAATTAATTTGATATCCTCTATAAGAACACCTTCCAAGAATCGCAGGTATCCAAATATCACCGCAACGAACAAACTGAGATTGGAAACACTCTAGAGCATTTTTCTTTATTTCAATTGTTTCGGTAATATTTACGAACAATTGTGGTCTGAATGAATTTTCAGTAATTCCTCCAGGTATTGTAGTCTCGTACATGAATATGTTATTTTGATCTCTACAGGCTGAAATTACACTTTTAGTTAATATTTGATGATCCTGATGAGAATCCCCATACCACTGTGTGAAAACCGAGTCTGGTTTGTGTTTCGTAATTAATGAATCTATCAACGTAACTAATTTTCTCCCAAATACCATTTGATCCGGAGATAAGTCAAAAAATATTGGGGATTTACATCCCATTACTTTAGCTGATAACATGGATTCGGATTTTCTTTCTTCCTTGGTATCCGATTTTATAAAATTTGGTAACGTAGCTATGATTGGCTGAACCTCGTAACCCACGGAAGAGAGTTTAGCGATGGTGCCTCCCATACCGATTTCTAGGTCGTCTGGATGCGCTCCAAATACTAGAATTGATTTAGATTCCATACAACGAGATTAACTATATTTTCCTATTTATGAACTGTTAATGGTTGGTGGAATTAGTTTGTAACTTCTCATCTCTCTGAATCTTCTGTAATCATGATCAACTTCCATGGCTGCCATCAATATCTTGCTTTTAATTGATTTTGACGATTGCAGAAACATTCTTGTGTCTTTGGGTAAACAATGTCCTCCTACCCCATCACGAGGTTCTAGTATCTTAACATTCCATTTTGTGTTCAGGGCATCTCTTAACTCTCTGAAGTTAACATTATTGGCCTGACAGTAAAGATAGAGATCTTCAGAAAATGCTATTTGCATATATCTATCAGCATTTTCAATTATTTTAGTCAACTCTGCAATTTCTATTTCAGATACAGGGTGCATTGGAATACCAAGACTCTTAGTTTTAGCAGTTTTGCAGATATTATTACTGGGAATGTTGTCCCTGAGCTCAAGAACTTCGTTACCACTATCATAGAATCGCATTGCTATTTTTAGACAGCAATCGCTTACCCCGCCAATTACCCTAACTTGATTGACGCCATGCACGTCCTCTTCAAGAGCATACCACCTGTGAGGAGCATGTGAAACGTGAAGTCTGTGGTTTAACATTTCAAATATTTTCTTTGAAGTCCCTTTGGGCACTGTACTTTCTATGGAAACTAGCGAACCATTTTTCGCTTCTCTTGCAATTTTTTGAGCTAGTGAAAAAAGGCCGTCTACACATGGGATATATTCGTCATTTGGATCATGGGTAGATACACACAAGATAAAAACATCAATATCGTCAAACCGTTCAATGCTCTTGATTCCATAATTTTTTTCTGCATCTTCTACACTTAGAGGATTGATATCGTATCCAAAGGTTTCAAATCCCCTTTCTTTCACATACTTTGCAACTGGCAAGCCAAGTTGCCCAAGACCTATAACCAAAACTTTCTTTATTTGAGCTTCTGATTCTATATGCATTTTTGCTTATATAATGGATTCATAATATAATTATTAAAGCCTTGAGATGGAATAAGACGTAAGTTAATCACTAAAAAAATTTCTATCTAGTTCATATAGAACTTTATGTATAAAATTGTCCATCTCAAATCTTTCTTGAGATATCATATAAATAATCAAGCAAAAATAATAGATGTGTGATAAGAATTGGTTTAATAGGTAAAACTAACACTGGTAAAACTACTTTCTTTAACTCTGCAACCTTAGGAAACGAAGAAATTGCTAATTACCCATTTACAACAAAAAAACCAATTCATGGAAATGCCAATGTAATTACCTTATGTGTTCATAAAGAGTTCGGCGTAGTGGACAATCCAAGAAATTCACTTTGTAAAGATGGTTGGAGATTTATTCCTGTGGAGCTGATAGACCTTCCCGGTCTTATAAAAGGTGCATGGGAGGGTAAGGGCCTTGGTAACCAGTTTTTATCTGTTGCTGCACAATCTGATGTTTTGCTCCATATTGTTGACGCATCTGGAAGCATCGATGCGTCTGGAAAAATAGCTGAAGCCGGAGCTGGAGATCCAATTGCAGATGTATCAGACATAGAAGAAGAACTGGTTCTATGGTACTTGAAATTATTTGAAGGAAATCGAGAAAAAATATCAAGAATGACCAATACCGGAATGGACACAGCGCGTGCGGTTACAGAAATATTTGGGGGTATAGGAGTTAAAGAATGGCATGTAAAAAAATCTATCAACGAAAATAATCTTGCTGATAAGAACATACACGAATTAGATGCTGATGAGAGTAGAAGATTTGTTTCTACATTAAGGGAGATATCAAAACCTTCGTTAATAGTTGCAAATAAAATAGATCTTCATCCTGCTGCTGAAAACTTCAAGAGGCTTCGTGAACACAATAAGCATATGTTTGTAATTCCTTCAAGTGCTGATGCTGAACTAACTCTAAGGAGGGCCCAGAACAGGGGATTGATAAAATATTCTCCTGGAGATGAAATATTCGATATTTACGAAAATACTGTCCTAAATGAGAAACAAAAGTGGGCACTTAATTTTATCAGGAAGGATGTCTTGGGTGAGTATCTTAGAACTGGAGTACAATTTGCATTAAATATTGCTGTTTTCAAATTACTAAATATGAATGTTGTTTATCCTGTATCCGATCCAAATAAATTGTCCGACAAAAAAGGTAACGTACTTCCTGACGCCTTTCTTATGAAAAATGGTTCCACGGTACAGGATCTTGCAAGCGACATACATACCGAGTTATCTAAAGGTATTGTTTATGCTGTAGATATTAGAAATGGTTTAAGATTACCCGGTGACTATCAAATAAAGGACAGGGACGTATTGTCAATAGTTTCAACCATGATAAAGAAATAGAAACATGGACGCAAATAGTACTCCAAAGGATAATATCTGATACTGACCGAAAATAGATTCAAATCACAGCCAAAACCGGGTGATGTAAATGATACCGGATATCTCGATGTTAGAGAAAATAGGAATGTATCAAATCGGTACGACCACTTTTTCTAATCGTTCAAATCGACAAATTAGTAAATCTACTTTTTATAATCGCTCAAGATATCCCTGTATCTTACATCTCTATATGCAATATACTTTACATATTCTCCATATGTCATTTCAAAATTACAAAATTGACATTTAACAAAGCTAAAATCATCAGAAAGCTCGGCAGGCTTCTTACAATCGGGACACACAATCTTCATGATATTATTATCCTGATTCCAACAAATAAGCGTTGACAGTCCAAAAACTAAAAATACTCAGATTTGGTATTAAATTGCCTTTAACTGTTTTACTATTGGTTGTCTTGCCTTTCGGAATACCCTAAATCCACAAATGCACTTTATTTCGGGCAACCTTGAAAGTTCTTCATTAGAAACTGGAGTGCCGCATCTCATACATTCGTAAATTACATTACCGATGTTTTTTTCGCTTTCCACAGTTATCGTTGTCTGGATTGAAATTTATTTGTTTTTCTCTAAATTCCAAGGGTTATATTTGAAGCAGCTCAAGATTGGGTAATTTTGTTACATTCAAAATTCAGGTTAAAGCCCTGACTACTACCTGTTCCATCTCTTTAATACAGGCGTCAAAATCTCTTGGATTACTTTTTAATTTCCCACCGGAAGCAAATTCGTGTCCTCCTCCTTCAATAAGGTAAGATGCTATTTTACTACACGAAATTTTTTCTGTATTTCTTCTGATGCTAACATTTCCACGTCGATTAAAGAGCATAGCCAAGTCTACCTTCATGTTAGAGAATAGCTCATGAGAAAATAGGCTCGTTTGAACATAAGGGTATGTAAAAACAAAGGCCACGTTAAATGACAAAATTTTCTTTATTGTGAGTGTCTTCAACGATTCCTTTTTTTGAAAATCACTAATCTGTATGTATTTTCTATAATCATTTTGCATATCTGAATCCCATAATATTCCCTTTGACGCTTTTTGAACCAGGGCTTCCAGATTTTTTTTGGAATTTACAGCATTTCGATAAAAATGGATTAATTCCGAGAGTCTGGGATCATGAATCCTGAGGTTGGTCATAAAGTCTGAGCTATGTGCTATCAACTTTAGCTGCTCTACAATTTTGTTCTTGTTCATGAATTTTTCATGCATGATTTCTGTCGCACATTTTTTTCCAGACGAATCATGAAATAATTTAATCAACTTTCTAATTGACATCAATGTTTTTCTATGCCATGGATGATGATCAACCCATATTACGGACCATTGTCTTTTTTTCAGATATTGTATTGAATCTATGCATAAATCTGATACATTATCGTCACTAATGCCTAGATCAGAAATTATTGCAAGTCCTCCCCGTGTCTTCTTTGATTCATATTTCAGGTAATCAAACATTTTTTTAAAATTATCTAGGCCATAATTATAAAATGAAAGCTGAGCCTTGGGAAACTTCATTAAGGCAACAGAAGCGGAATACATACCATCGATATCTGCTTCATGTGTGCATATTATGACACGCATTTATTAGAGTAGACGATTGAACTGAATATGTATCTAGTGTCATTGTCCTTTATTGCTTATTAATGTCCGAGGTCATCAAATTGACAAACTGGATTTATTCTAAATTGAAATATTTACAATTTGCAGAGTTCAATTTCATGATTAATTCTATTTTAAAGTATAATTTTATATTTGATAGCATGTGTCAGATCTTACAATACGCGTCATGTACTATTCAATCAAAAAAAGAACAAGTGCCAGAACTGTATACCTTATAGTTTTCTACATCACTGCTATCACGATGACAGCGATTACATTTTATGCACTATATCAAAGCGTAATTGAGTATAGTTCTACGGGAAAAATTGTAATAGGTGAAATTCTAGTAAAAACAGAATTTCCATTTAAAGGACTCTCAAAACTAGTTACCTACCTAATGATTGTTTCAGTTGTCTCATGGTACTGCGTTACCAAATTAGGTGGAGACAGGGTAAAGGAAATTTCCCCTGCCCTTCGTGCTATTCTGCAATTAATTGTTCTGACAATAGTAGTAGTTTCTCTATACGAATTTGTTTACAATTTTGTGGTATGGAGCTCTCTGATAACGATTAACGCATTAGGTGGAAGCATAAATTTGGATAGTATTAGTATAGCATTTCCAAATCCACAAACACCTTGGAATTTGGTCTTTGCCACAAAGATGTCTCTGGCTGCCTTTTTGATTTCTGCTCATGGGTTTTATATCATTTCAAAGAAAGGAAATTCCTAAATCAAAATTTTCTAAAATATAAATGGAACACCACTTATCTGCGTGAACAAGTCCATCTTTAGTCAAAGTTATATGCCCGTTTTTTACTCACAAAATATAGAAAGATGACCTCAAGAGAAAATTCTAAAGACCAAATTTCAACTGAACAAAAAATAAGTGAGATGCTTCAGCAATCAAAGATCCTAGAAGCTTATATGAATGACATTTTAACAAAGGAATCAACGGTAACCAGACTTATTACAGAGGCCCATCTAGCTTCAGAGGCTATCCAAGAATTATCCTCAGCTAATCAGGAAGAATCCCTTGTTCCAATAGGTATTGGAATTTATCTTAAGGTTACAGTTCCGCAAATAAGGAATCTGTTTGTTAACGTAGGCTCAGGTGTTACTATTGAAAAGTCTAAAGAAAACACAAAAAACTATGTAGAGTCAAAAATCAAGGAATTTGAGCTTGCTTTAAAACAATTACAATCGCAAAAAGAACAGGTAGCAATACGAATGAATCAGCTCCAAAATGAAATGAATGCTGAAATGCAGAAATCTCAAAGTACTCCAAATTCATAGCAGGCAGGATTGTACCACGTTTGTTTGAAAAATTAAAAAAAATATTTTCTGAAACTGCAAAGAATCTAGGTCAAAAATCAATTTCAAAAAAAGAGATTGACTTTATCCTAGATGAATTGCAAATTAGTCTCATGGAAAATGATGTAGCTCATGAAATTGTTGATGAAATGACATCAAAAATAAAAACAGAAATATCGAACCTGAAATTAGAAAGGGATAAGAATGCTGATGAGGTAATCACGACAAAATTATATTCTTTTTTACACGAGTTGTTTCTATCTTCAAATAACAAGACAGATATTATTCAATCCATTTTGGAAAAGAAAAGATCAAAAGCCGGTCCATATTCTATTATCTTTCTTGGTATCAATGGTACAGGAAAAACTACCACAATTGCCAAATTTTGTAAATTGTTAAGGGACCATGGCATTTCGGTTGTTTTGGCAGCTGCAGACACACATAGAGCAGGGGCTATTGAACAGATAACACATCATGGTAACAATCTTAGTGTCAAAGTAATCTCACAGAGGTATGGTGCAGATCCATCCGCAGTTGCAAGGGATGCATTAGAGCACGCGAAAAAGAATTATGTGGATGCGGTGTTGATCGATACTGCAGGAAGAATGCAAACTTCAAAGAATCTTATGGAGGAGGTAAGCAAGATAATAAGGGTCATAAAACCTGATATGAAAATATTTGTTGGTGATTCTTTGGCGGGAAACGATACGGTTAACCAGTCCCGCGAATTTTTTCAATACACAAATTTTGATGGCTCAATATTGACAAAAAGTGATGCTGATTCTAAAGGCGGTGCAGCTATTTCAATTGCTTATTTGACACATAAGCCTATTTTATATCTTGGAGTGGGACAAGGGTATGGAGATTTGTCTGAATTTGATCATGACAAATTTCTTGATTCCATTTTCAAAGATAGAGTATATGAAAAAACTAGTGGGTACTTGGAAAGTAAAGTAACCACCTTACCCAATACTAGTAGAGTAGAGCCCCTACGTAAGATTCCAAATATTGATTCACAAACTGATAAAGTTAAACTTGAAAGTACAAGTAACGAGGCTAATAAATTGATTAAAAAAGAAGAACCGTCACCTACATTAGCGCCAGAACCAAAAGACCGAGAACACCAGGAGCTATTGATTCCAGATAAATTTAGTGCTGAGCAGGAGAATACGAACGTGCAAACAAGTGCAGAAACAAGTGAAACAAAATCAAAGAAAGGATCATTTTTCAACAAGTTTTTCAGTGACAAGAAGGAAGAGTTCGCTACCGACCACGATAACGGTACTTCAAATAAGGATATTAAAACTAAAAAAGATAAAAAGAAGAAGGAAACTCGAAGCGAAAACGAAAACGAAAAGGAAGAAGTTGTCTATTTAACTGATGATGATATAAATGATCTCATTAAGTAAGAAACATCTGACCAGTATTGACGATTTAACCCGAGATGAAATCCTGAATTTGATTTCACAGGCAATTGAATTCAAGCGGAACAAAGATGGAAAGAGTAATAACCAAACTTTAGCCGGAAATACACTTGCCTTGATGTTTGAAAAACCATCCACTAGAACACGGTTGAGCTTTGAAACAGCAATGTTTCAGTTGGGGGGTAGTACAATTTATCTAAATTCTCATGATTTACAGCTCTCTAGAGGAGAATCCATACAAGATACTGCCAAAACAATTTCTTTATACGTAGACTGTCTTGTCGCAAGAGTTTATACTCACGACACTATTGTAAAGTTAGCGCAAAATTGTAAAATTCCTGTAATCAATGGTCTATCTGATTTATATCATCCATGTCAGATTTTGGCTGATCTAATGACAATATTAGAACATAAGAAGAGCTTTAAAGGATTAACATTAGCTTGGGTTGGTGACGGAAATAATGTGTGTAATGACCTTCTCATGGGATGCACAAAAATTGGAATAAATATCAAAGCTGCTATTCCACGGGGCTACGAACCTCCACAATGGATACTCGCAATGGTAACACATGAATCAAAAATAAGAGAAACTAATTTTGCTATTGTACGTGAACCAATCGAGGCCGTGAAGAATGCGGACATTGTAGTCACAGATACGTTTGTTTCTATTGGAAAGGAAAATGAAGTTGATAAAAGAAGATCTACTTTTATTCCAAAGTATCAAGTAAATGGTAAACTAATGGGTTCTGCAAAGGACGATGCAATATTTATGCATTGTTTGCCTGCAAAAAGAGGAGAGGAAGTAACGTCAGATGTGATAGATGGAAATAGATCAGTTGTCTGGGATGAGGCAGAAAATAGGCTTTATGTTCAAAAATCACTTCTTGTCAGTTTACTCGACTAACTAAAAACAATTTATATTTCAATATTTTCCTTTTTTTTAGTTTTTTTCTATGGATTTCCAATGGTAACTACTTTTCCTTAGCACAGTAATGTAAGTACTATAAGCGGACCAGTTAATATTATGGTTTAGAATTTGATTTGATTATTATACGATATATTGCATTTGTTAAGTTTTCTTTTGTGGAATCAATACTCTTTTTCTTCTTCTGTGCATCGCTCATGTATTTTTCCAATTGCAACTTGTGTATTTTTATGACTTTGATCTGTTGCTTTGGATCTATTGAACCTTCAGAGCGCCGAGCCTTTATCGACCTTTGAGGGTGAGTTCCTTTTACTATCTGCATTAGTTTATCCGGATCTATGCTTACCTTCATCTTTTCTAAAATTTCTTTAATATCTGTACCAGATAATGATTTGAAAGGTATCTTATCTTTGTTACTTACTGATTTATTAACAAGTGCTCCAACTAATTTGTGAGCAATTCTGAAAGGTATGTTGTATTTCATAACTAGCACTTCAGCTATATCTAGGGATATTGCATAACTGGTATTTGATGCTCTGCTCATGATATCTTTTTTTACTGTTAGAGAAGCAATAATATCATTTACTATCTCTAATGACAACGCTACTATATCAATTGAATTCCAAAATGGAATCTTGGTATCCTGCAAATCCCTGCTGTAACCGGAAGGCAGGGACTTGAGAATTGTCATAATGCTTGTGAGGTTTCCAATTACAAGTGCAGTTTTTGATCTTATCATTTCCAGTGGATCGGGATTTTTCTTTTGTGGCATGGCGCTAGAAGTCGAACCATGTTTGTCATGTATTTCTATGAATCCAAATTCCTGTGAAGACCAAATTATTATGTCCTCGGCAATTCTGCTTAGTGTTATCATTATGGAAGACATATCCGAAAGAAATTCAATCATGAAATCTCTTGATGAGGTTGCATCTATCGTATTTGATAATATATTATCAAAGCCCAAGAGTCTTGCCGTCATCTTTCTATCAAGTGGTAAAAGCGATCCCCCAATAGGACCAGCGCCCAGAGGAGATTGATTAATCCTTTTATATAATGAAAACAATCTGTCAATTTCTCGTATCAGGCTTTCGGAGTATGACAGCAAATAGTGGGCAAAGTTTCCTATCTGTGCTTGCTGCAGATGGGTGTAAAGAGGCATTATTGAGTTCAAATTGTCTTCAGACTTTTGTAATAGTCCTCTAACCAGATTAATCAGATGAAATATAATACTAATTAGATCATCTCTAGCTTTGATTCTAATGTCTGTTATTACCTGATCGTTTCTTGATCTTCCGGTCTGAACTTTACCTCCAACATTACCTCCAATTTTTGCAATTAGGTTCGCTTCAAGAGCTTCATGGATATCTTCAAATCCTTCTTTCATCAGTTTTTCTGGATGAAGCAAAATACGGTCCAGCTCATTGACAATACTTGCAACTTCATCCTTATTCAACAATCGAATCTCATAAAGCATTATCACATGAGCTTTGGTACACAAGATATCATAATGGAGAATTTTATTATCTATGTCAATTGATGACAGGAAATTCAGTGCACGTCTACTAAGATCTTCCTTGTGTCTTGATCTATACATGATGAAAACAAACTACTGCTAGACTTATTTATTGATATTTATGGGACTGAGAATTTTTCATTGCCACTAAATATTATTCGAGATGATAAAAATCAATAGTTATATAGTATAAAAATAAATTCAATACATATGAGTCAGGAAATTCAACAATTACGAAAGTCAATATTTGATGAACTCACAAAGATTGTAGATCCAGAAATCGGAGTTTCCATTATGGAGCTAGAACTAATCGATAAAGTAGATATCGACAAAGGAAAAGTAAAAATAGACTTACACCTGACAAGCCCGTTCTGTCCTGCAATATTTGGTTTTAAAATTGCTCAAGATATAAGAGATAATGTCTACAAGATCCAGGGTGTCACAGAAACTAAAGTGAATGTAAGCAATCACTTTATGGCAGATGCAATAAACAAGCAGGTAAATGAAAGTAAATTGCCATCAAAATAGGCCAACCGAATTAAAAATCTAAACTAACTGGTACCACTGTTGTTTTCTTTGTCAGTGTTAATTTCAATTTTTTTTGCTAGTTGTTTATTACTTTTAGATATGCCCAACATGTAGGATCTTAATAGCTGTATTCCCAGGGCTGGGTCTACTCCTTTAGGACATACTTTGCTGCAGGAACCTGCAAAATGACATCTCCATATCCCATGTCTGTCATCTACAATATCCAATCTGTTCGTTGATTCATCCCGTGTGTCAGCAAAATACCTGTATAATTGCGCCAGCGCCTGAGGACCTGGAAATCTCAAATCCGTACCAACAGTAGGACATGCAGAATAACACAATCCGCACTTTATACAGTATGAGAATTGAAGATATTTGTCTACATCTTCGGGTGATTGGTAAAAAGAGAATGTCTTTTTTTGAGTATCTGTTTCAACATTTTGTTTGCTCTGCACGTAAGGCTGCATGTTTTTGTGATGATTAAAGAAAAGGGAAAAGTCTGTAACGAGGTCTCTTATTATCGGGAAGTTTGCCAAAGGTTCGCATTCAATAGTTGATGTTTCCAATTCAGAGATTTTTGTGTAACAGGCCAGTCTAGGAATGCCGTTTATTTTCATTCCACACGAACCACAGGATGCCATCCTGCAAGAGTATCTAATGGCAACGCTCGGATCGATGTAACTCTTTACATACAATAAAGCGTCCAAGACAGTAGTCCATCTTCTGTACGGAACTTCAAAACTGTCATGATGGGATCCTGTTTTCTGCCCTCTGTTTTCTCGATAAACTTTTAATGTTATCTTGTCTTCATTTTTATTGTCAGTGTTATTCAATAACCAAAATCACAATCCATTTGCCAATATTATTGTTCTGGTGCCATAAGCGATAAGTGCAATCATCGCAGAAATAGTGACAACTGTAATCATATTTTCCCAGGCCTTACTCTGTCTTAATTCCAGCAATATTATTCTTATCCCATTGAACCCGTGAACGGAAATTAATACAAGGATTGATTCTAGAATTAAAACATAAAAAATATTCTTGTAATTTGAAATGATGTAATCATATTCAAGGCTCAAATCAAACGGAACTATCAACCTCATCAGTATATGAACAGCAACAACAAATATTGCAGCAATACCGGTAATGTAATGAATTTTCATTATCTGACTTTCTTTTAGCATTCTATGACTTTCCATGATTACTCCCCGAACAAAATATTGAATCCGTAGAACATTGCGGCAGCGGACAATATCAATGCAATCCATATGCCAGATTTTTGTCTGTAATTCAATGATGAAGGACTGTAAGGATAATCAGGTCTACCGGGCGTTCCCAATCCGATACCTGAGTGAGTAAAGATTAGGCGAATACCATTTGCGGAATGAAATGTAGATGCACCTATTACCATAATCAGGAATAGATGTCCCCAAACTGTTTGAGTTAGTTCCAAAAATGATTCCCATGCACTCTGGCCATTAACTATAGTACTTGTCTCATACACATGTCCAATGAAATAGATAAGAAGAAAAACTCCTGTTAACCTCTGAAACCAGTAGGAAACACGCTCCCATCCATATCTTGACGGATTAAGCCATCCCTTTATTCCTTCTAAATTATTGCGACTTGGGTGTTCTATCTCTTTCATCAGTATTTTCTCTCTGCTGGTACATACCTTGTTAACGTAACAGGATGCCATGAAAGATGAGGTTCATCATCTTCCTTAAAGTATGCCAAAGTGTGTTTTAGGAAATTAATATCATCTCTATTGGGATAGTCAGTCCTGTAGTGCGCTCCCCTTGATTCTCGCCTGTTCAAGGCACCAACAATTATTATTTCTCCTATTCTCAATAATGAATCTATCTCCATTACATTTATGAAATTTGTGTTATATTCTTTTGCGCTATCATCTACATGCTTCCATGATGATTTGTAGAGTTCTCTAACTTTTTTTAATCCTTCAATTAGATCATTTTCATTCCTAAAAATATATGCATTAACGTCCATCAAGTCTGTAAACTCCTTTCTAATGTCGTAGGGATTTACCTGACCCCTTCCTCTGAAAATCCCATCAAAAATTCTCTTTTCTTCTGACTGAATTTTATACTCTGCAATGATAATGGCCCTGTCTTTTTTCTTTTCGGCATAATCAGCCGCTAGTCTTCCTGTTATACTTCCCCACAGTAAACATTCAGACGTAGAATTTGCTCCAAGTCGATTTGCTCCATGAAGACCGTTACATGCTGCCTCACCGGCTGACCATAACCCATTCATCTCCGTTTGTCCATCAATATTAGTATGTATTCCACCCATCATATAATGACATACTGGCCTTATTTCTATCGGCTCACTTATTATGTCAACACCTGAGAATTTGATACCTATCTCTCTGATTCCGCCTAATCGTTCTTTTATATGTTCTTCTCCTAGGTGTGTGAGATCTAATTTAAGACAGTCAACACCAGTTTCGTGTTTAAAGCCCCTGCCGTTTTCAATTTCTTTTATCATAGATCTGGAAACTACGTCACGGGGAGCCAGTTCTAATTTTTCTGGAGCATAGTTTTTCATGAACCTTTCCTCCAAGTTATTAATCAGATAACCGCCTTCTCCTCTGGCACCTTCTGTTATAAGAATACCTGATGGAAGAATTCCGGTGGGGTGGAATTGAACAAATTCCATGTCCTTTATAGCAAGACCGGATCTGTAGGCCATATCTAGACCGTCTGGAGTAGAAGAGTACCCGTAGGTTGAAAAACTATAAAGCCTGCCAGCTCCGCCGGTGGCGATAATGCCTGAATTAGATTTGAATATTACAAGGTTTCCACTTTTCATCTCTATTGTAGTAACACCAGCAAAGTTATTGTTCCCATCATCTAGTATTGATGTGCAAAACCATTCATTATAAAATTGGATGTTATCATATTTTAGACATGTGTCATATAGTGTTTGCATTTCGTAGAATCCTACTTTATCCTGTGCATAGGTTGCTCTCGGGAAAGAGTATCCTCCAAATTTCCTCTGGTCAATTCTACCGTCCTCCCTTCTGGACCAGGGCATTCCCCACCTGTCTAATTGATATATTTCATTGGGTATTTCATGCGCTAGTTTTTCAGCAACATCCTGATCGCATAGGAAATCACTACCTCTGATGGTATCATAGATATGGGATTCGATATTGTCTCCCTCATCAGAAAACAGTACTGCTGCAGTTCCACCTTCCGCAGAAACGGAGTGTGAGCGCATAACCTGGACCTTTGAAATTACTCCAATACTCAGTTTCTCATTTCTCATTGCACATGAGATAGCAGCACGCAATCCTGCCAGCCCTGTGCCGATAATAAGTACGTCATGCGAAATGTGATCTGTCAAATAATTATTGCAACCTCAACCATTATCCTTTACGTTGACGTCTGTATCTAGTAATAAATATATTATTCTTTTTTTGTCGGGATAAAAAATGGAGCCACAGTCCGTAAAAGAAGACACAGTTTAATTGTGAGAAATTATTTTTCCATACCAGATGAGCCTGAACTGTACTGGGAAGGTATTATTGACAACCAATACTTCAGATGATGGGATTGGAGTAGCTGCAAAAAAGAAATTGGTAGAAAATGGAGTAGATGAATCGCAGATAATGTTAGGGAACGACATTCAAATGCTTGAAAAAGATGATCTCTATGTTAGCTATGAACCACCAGATTTAGTCGTTAGAATTGTTTATGATAAAAAAGAAAATGGGATGATAAAGATGAAGAACATCAAGATGATTAAAATTTAAAGCCAAAAAAATTACTAAATAAAAAGATTAATCAAACCAGAGTAATTATTTGTTCTAGATATTTTCCGATTTCGGTAATACTTTGTTTTTGTTCTTTTACACCTGTTTTAATGGTAACAGTACCTTTTTTGAATTGATCAAGGCTTACAATTATGATTGCCAATGCATTCTTCAAAGAAGCTTCATGAAACTGTTTGTTGATGGATCTGCCGTTTATATCATAATCAGCAGAATATCCAAGATTTCTTAGAATTGAAACTACTTCTAAAGCATGTGTCTTTTCCTGTTTGGAACCGTATGCAACGTAAATTAGCGGCTTTTGTGAAAACTTTCTTGATTTGTCCTTAATAGCATTTAGTATCCTCTCTACCCCACCAGCAGCACCGGTCGCATACAAATCTTTTCTTCCAAATGCCTCTGTCAGCTTATTATATCTGCCACCGCCAACCAATGATCCTATTAGTGAAGATGGTTCTTTTGCTTCAAATACTATGCCAGAATAATAATCGAGGCCTCGTACTACCCTGAAGTCTACTATTACGTTTTTTACCTGTCTTGATTTTAGCGAATCAATCAAGTCAAGGAGAGTGTTTGACGATTCAAACTCTCTAACTTTGTCATTCTCCAAAATCTTTTCAGGTGGGCCATTAAAGGATACAAATTGAATAAATTTTTGCAAACTATTGGAGTCCAGCTTTTCCTTATATTCATTGATAATTTGCTCTGAACTTTTTTTGGATAACTTGTCAATTGCCCTCATCATTTCACTTACATCCAAATTGTCTGTAATTCCAAGATATTTGTATAGATATTCTTCTAATATTGACCTGTGATTTATCGCTATAACAAAATCGATTCCCAGTTTTCTCAAAAAAAATGAAACGAATTCTATAACTTCTGCATCAGCATCTACATCTTGGGAGCCAAATATCTCGATATCCCATTGATGGAAATATCTATACCTTCCCAGTTGTGGTTCGTCATATCGCCATACTCCTCCAAATGATGATAATTTTACTGGAAGTTTAAGATCTCTACGCATAGAAACAAATCTTGATAGTCCGATAGTCAGATCAAAGCGTAGTGCTACGTCTCTGCCTCCCTTGTCAGTAAAACTGTATGTTTCTTCAATTATTGATGGGCCACTTTTTGCTTCAAGGGTTGATAATAATTCCAATGTTGATGGTTCGATTTGAATAAAATCAAAGATTCCTGCGGTTTCTACAAATTTATCTCTGATAAAAGAAATATTTCTTAATTCTTCATATTGCAAATCCTTCATTCCTCGCGGAAGGTCTAACTTCACAATCTTGAGGATCGTGTGTCATCATTTAGATTTTGCGATTAGTTATATTAAACCAGGACAAAAACAAAGATTATTGTCCGGGGGTTTTAGATATCTTGAGCACATTACAGATGCACAAATCGAGGCGTATGGTGACAGTATCGAAGAAGCCTTTTCCTACGCAGCCAAAGGTACTATTAATGTTATGTTTGAAATCAAAGATATTCAAGGGACAAGCAAGGTTGATTTTCTGGTGGAGGGAGTAGATTATTCCGAATTATTGTTTAACTGGTTAGAAAGAATCCTTCTACTTATCACAATAGATAATAAAGTAATGTCGAGTTTTGAATTAAAGATCTCTAAATTGGATTCCAAATATCAACTAACAGGATGGGGGATGGCTGAATCAATAAGCATCTCAAAACACTGTTACAAGACTGAAATAAAGGGTATAACCTACCATGAAATGGAAATTCTACAGGAAGACGGTCAGTACAAAGTCAAATTCATACTTGATTTATGACAAGACTAAAACTAGACCGGTCTATACAAGGCAGAAGAAAACAAAGATGAGAAAATAAATCAATTACAGAAGATAGAATGATCTTTATTCATGTTAGTTTAGTTGTTAGTTTAATCAACTTTTGATTTTTTGTGTTAAGATAAAATCCAATTGCGCAGGTTGCAAAATTCGAGGAATCTTAATTTATATCTTCAGATCCAGACAAACAATCGTAATTCTTTTTTACTTTTCAATAATTATTGGATTACAAGATTTAAATATCAATTCTGATGATAAATTGTAACAATGAGTTCAAATTCCAACAAACCTACACTAGTTGAATTGTCAGAAAAAAACTTTGACGAAATTATTGGCGGTAATAAACCAGTTCTAGTTGATTTTTGGGCAACATGGTGCGGACCATGTCAGTTCATGCTTCCAATTTTTGACAAGCTTGCAAAAAAGTATGAAGAAAAAGTTATTTTTGGTAGATTAAATGTTGATGATAATCAAGGAGTCGCAATGAGATTTGATGTGTATGCAATTCCTACATTCATTGTATTTATGAATGGAAAACTAGTTGAAAAAGCAGTAGGAGCTGTTGGTGAAAAGGGACTAGAAGGTTTATTGGAAAAGTACCAATAACGGAAATAATTTCAAGCCTCAACCAACTAAAATTCCTGAATTAATTTAAAATTCTTGTTTCATAGATACCCATATGCAGGATCTTTTTCACGTTTTTTAGACAAAATAAAATTAAATATTTCCTGTTCTTCTTCATTGAGCTTATCTGAAAATCTTTCAAGTAAGAGTCTTGCTTCCCTGCTATTCAAATCTGTATAAAAATTGTCACCTTCATTTATCTGTCTACCAACTGTCGTTTCTTTTATGGAAAGAGCAACTTGGGTTCCTTTTTCGGCAACTTCCAAATTCTTACCCTCATTTTGTATTTGATGGATTATTCCTACTTTCTTTCCCTTTTCATTCATTACAGAAATTTTTTGCCTCAATTTACCAGTCAATATTTCAGCCCCAAATACGGCAGGATTATTCCTTCTAAAAACATAACCCCTCAAGAATTGAAATTTGCAAATCGGGGGTATCTCATTAAAAATAATTGAATCCTCATGAACCTTTTCATAAGTTGTCCATTCAGAGTAACTCCTTACCAAATTATAAATTATTTTTTCGGTAAAAATTCTTATTTTTCTTTCAAATGCCTCCTTCTCTGCATCTTCAAGAACCTTTACATTGAATCCAAGTACCACGCCAAGGTAACGATCTTTCTCTCTTACAGCAGAGGCAGAAAGGATGTCTCTACGTGTAATACTGCCCAAATCAGCAGATCTGATTGGTATATTTTCCTTTTTCAAAAGTTCAGTAATAGCCTCAATTGATCCTATGGTATCGCATCTTAGAATTATCCCATTTGATTCAGTCTGTATTATTGCTGACTTTATCTCAGATTCTACATTTGATTTTAGTCTTTTCTCATCCTCTGGATTATTGACAACATAGAGAGGACTTCCAGCAAGCACACCATCAAGATCAGGGGAAGTTATTTTTAATCCTGCAGCAGCAATAACCTTGTCAACATGTCTAAACTTGTCCCTTGGATCTCTCATTTCATCCAAGGGTTTAGGGAGTAATAACGCCTTGATTTTAGTAGTGGTAACGCTATCTTTTTTGCCAACAACAATTCTATCCCCGTGTCTTAGAGTGCCGTCCAGAAGTATAATATTTGCCGATGGTCCTAATCCTATTTCATCATTAACTTCAAGAACGATACCCTTTGTATCAGTTTCATGTCGTTCCAATCTTTTAGACATATATTGTTGAGTTAATCCTACAAGAACTGCTAGTAGCTCAGGTATACCGGTTCCTCTTATAGCACTTACCGGCACAATTGCCAGTTCCTTTGAAAAATCTTTGACACGCCAAAATGCCTCAGAAGCAAATCCTAATCGAGAAAGGGCGCCTACAACGTTGTAGACTTTTTCATCTAGATAGGACACAATTGTTGTGTCTTGCATTTTCAATTGTTCTGCGATCAGGATCGACGTGTTTTTCTTCCAACCAGAAATTTGATCTATCTTGTTGAGAGCAATGACAAAGGGGACTTTTCTATTTTTTAATATATCTAGACTTTCAATTGTCTGGGCTTCAAGTCCTTTGTTAACATCAACAACAACTATTGCGATATCTGCAGCAGAACCCCCCCTCATACGTAAATTCGCAAAGACTTCATGACCTGGAGTGTCTATCACAAGGAGACCGGGAACTGGATTCTCTGACTTTGATAGTTTCTCAAATAATTTTCCTGTTATTTCTTTAATTGTTTCAATTGGGAAATTACTTGCACCAATATGTTGAGTTATTCCTCCGACTTCTCTGGATTGAACTGCTGTTCCTCGAATCTTGTCAAGTAAGGAGGTTTTACCAGAGTCTACATGACCCAATACAACTACAACTGGTTGGCGAAGTGTCACTTAATTAAAAATGATTTTAGACTCTTTTATGAAGCTTTCAGTGGAATCAGAGGCGTGAATTATGTTATCTGTGAATCCGATACCAAAATCGCCTCTAATAGTTCCTGGTAGAGCTTCTGTTGATTTTGTATTTCCAACCATCAATCTTACTGTTGAAATCGCATTGTTTCCTTCTAAAATACATCCCACTGTTTTACCAGAACAGATGAATGAAACTAATTCGTCAAAAAAATGCTTGTCCTTATGCGCCACGTAGAATCTTCTTGCAGTATTGACATCAAATTGAAATAATTTAAGATTAACAATTTGAAAGCCTTTGTCTTCAAATCTGGAAATAATTTTTCCAACAAGGCCCTTCTTAAAGCCATCAGGTTTTACGACTATAAGAGTTTGCTCCACATTAGACATCTCTAATCCCTATTTTTTGACCTTGATACCGCCTTTAACATATTTTCGTGTCCATTTCAATTTTCTGGGGTCACGTCTTAACCTCAAGTTTTTCTTACATTTTGGGGAACATGTCCATTGAATAGATCCATCGTTTTTTATCAACATCAATCCTTCGTCTGTATGAATATGTTTTCCACAAAAGAAACAATTACGTAGGGAAGCTGCTGCTTTGCTCAATTGCAATCACTATTTTATCTTTCTGGCCTCTCTTTCAGTTTCTCTTAACATCAAAATGTCTTCCATTCTAACGGACCCTTTAACATTTCTTGTAAGAATTCGACCTTTATCCTTCCCTTCTAGAACCTTTACTCTAACTTGGATTACTTCACCTGCTATACCTGTTCTTCCTACGATTTGGATAACTTCTGCTGGGGTTACCTTTACTTCTGCAGCTTTACTCAATAGTGAAATCACTCCTTCTTGTCTTTAATGCTGGATAGTGTTCCAATTACTTGGTCAATTATGTGTTGACCCTCTCCTGCATCTATTATCGTTGCTGCGGCAGAGCCAACTTCAATTCCGAGAGATTCGCCTAATTGTTGCTTACTTGGAACAAAAATGTACGGAGTATTTCTCTCTTCACAAATAATTGGAATATGTGCAACAACTTCTGGTGGTTGTACGTCCTCAGCTATTACTACCAATTTGCCAATTCCTCGTTCTATAGCCTTTGTAGTTTCGTTGGTTCCTTTTCTAACGCTTCCGCTTTGTTTTGCAACTCTAACGGCCTCATATACTGCATTTACAAGATCTTTTGGAGTTTCAAATTTTACATAAAACGGTTTACTCATTTTAAAATCCATCACCCATTGGGATCATCTTTAATCTACTGAATACAAGTAGAGGCGTATTAAAAATGTTGCCGAGCAAATTATTATTTTTCATCTAGTGTTTCTCTAACAAGCCGGGTATATTCGTTGACCTTGGAATTGATTAGTAATTCATCTGTAGATTCTCCATAAATCCTAATCAACGGTTCAGTACCGCTGGGACGTAGCATTAACCAGCTCTCTTCATCAAACCAAATCTTGACACCGTCAAGTGTTTCAATTTTCATTGGCCTCCCGTGATTCTTTATCTTATCTATCAATTTTTTAATTAATCCAATATCAGAACAATGAAATTTAGACTTGTATTGATAAACTAGTGGGAGGGATGACAACAATTCTGAAAGCGTCTTTTCTTCTGACGCCAGTAAATCAAGCATCAATGCAGTTGTCAGGGCGCCATCTCGTACTTGGTTTAATATTCCGTACATGAAACCCCCATTCTCCTCCATTCCGATAAGAGCATTCTGCTTAACCATTTCACGAGAGACTTCGACGCTTCCAACTTTTGTATGAATAATCTCTGAATCGTTATCTTGTGCAATTTTTGTCAAGATATTGGTGGTGTTTATCGGACAAACAATTTTCGCTTTGTGGTGTTTCACAGAAATCAAGTATTTGGCCAATAAGGTTCCCGTTTTGTCGCCCCAATGAATGATTCCACGTTCATCGCAAAATATGGATCTATCTCCATCCCCATCATACGCAGCGCCAAGTTCAGAATTAGTTTCTTTTGCAACAGAACTCATTAAATTAAGGTTTGATAGTGTTGGCTCTGATCCTCTTCCTGGGAAATTTCCGTCCACAGTTCCATTGATCGTGATTACCGTACATCCGAGTCTCTTAGCAAGTGCTGGTGCAACTAGAGCTTGAACTCCATTTCCTAAATCCATCGTTATTTTAAATTTATGTTGCTTGATCCTGTCTACATCTACTAATTTTAGAACATCATCAATATAGATATCAATTATCATTTCTTCTTTGAAGTTTCGGCCTATGTTGTTTGAGTTAACAAATGATTTATTTCTAAAGATCTCTTCAACCACTATTTCATCATCCCTTGATAACTCAACTCCATCTTTTGCTATGGGCTTTACCCCATTGTATTCTGGAGGATTGTGGGAAGCAGTAATCATAATACCACCTTCATATTGATTTTTTTTAGTAGCATACTGAAGACAAGGTGTAGGTAAAAGACCTGCATCTACTGTATTTAGTCCACTTGAATTTAAGACTGCAGTGACAATATTAAACATGATATTATTTGAATTTCGGCCATCTCTTCCAACCAAAATTGAACCTTCCTTGTAATAAGTCGCCAGAGACTGGGTCACATCCACTAAGAAATCCAGAGAAAGATCTTTTCCAAAAATTCCTCTAATTCCATTAGTACCAAATAATGGCATATTCTTATTCATCATAACTAAACACCAATATATTCTAAATAATAGATAAATTTCGCCACGTAACTTTCAAAATTCGATGCGGGGGTTGCCAAGCTAGGTCAACGGCGCAGGTCTCGTAAAAAACGAGTGCGACGCTTAGAATGGATAACATTCACATTCCTAGAACCCTGTTCCTTAGGGATTCGTGGGTTCAAATCCCACCCCCCGCATTCAAATTCAAAAGCATATATTTCCTTTTCCTATTACTCGCTAAATTACCTGTGCACTAGGTTTCTAGATTTTGAAAGGAAAGTGAATATTCCATTAATTAAAAACTGCACAATTTCTTGTGTTTTTCATCGTGAAAATGAAGGTCACAAAAATCTCCATTACATGTATAGCAATGCCATCCTGACAGTGTGTAGCAAACTGAACATTTTCGTGTAGGGTTGTTAAAATCAAAGTCCTTTCTCGATTTCTTAAAAATTTTCTGTCTTTGTTCCGGACTCATTTCTTGCAAACCAAATTGTGAAGAACAGCCATGAAGAACATATCTATTCTAGTCTGTAAGATATAAATTCACTAAAAGTGTATTTATCATCGCTTTAGAATTAAAATTAGCTTATTTAAGTATTAGTATTAGGATTTTTAGAATCCTTTAATTTTGAGGCTTTTTAATCCATTGTAATCATGAACAGAAATGACAGACTATTAGTTGAGGTAACAGTTGTAGGTAGAGACAGAAAAGGTGTCGTTGCTGATGTAACTAATTTTATTTTCAAAAACGATGGAAATATTGAGCAAATAAATCAAAATGTTATCAATGGACTATTTGGAATGCAACTGGAGGCGTCGTTTCATCATCATGGTTTTAAGAAAAAACTATTTGATACTGAACTAAAGACCTTGGCAAAAAAATTACGGATGGAAGTAAAGATCCACTACCAAGAGCCTAAAAGATTAAAGAACATTGCCATTTTTGTTAGCAAAGAAAGTCACTGCCTCATCAAATTGCTGGATGCAAAAGCATCTGGTGATATAAGTGCAAATATTGTTGTCATTATAGGAAGCGAGAATATGACAACTTCTATTGTAGAAAAATACAACATTCCATTTCATCACATAGTACATTCCAGGCAAACAGACGCTGAAGATGAAATTCTGGATATACTGGATCGCTACAATGTAGATTTAATAGTTCTAGGAAGATACATGAAAATATTGACTCCAAACTTTGTCTGGAGGTATCCTGATAGGATAATTAATATTCATCCGTCATTATTGCCTGCATTTCCGGGGGCATATGCATATGTCCAGGCCTATGAAAGAGGCGCAAAAATAGTTGGGTGTACTGCTCATTTTGTTACCGAAGATCTCGACCAAGGACCAATAATATGTCAAGAATCATTTAGAGTCAGACAAGGCGATACTGTAGAATCAATCAAGAGAAGAGGACAGAAACTAGAAGCAGTAACATTACTAGAAGCAGTAACGTTATACCTTGAAAACCGTATAGAAGTAAATTGGGGACGAGTTGTCATTAAAGACACAAAATACTGATAGAGAATTAGTATTGTCCAAACGATAAAAATTGAAGGTTTGTTTGATTAGTTTAATAACTCTGTTCAATATCTGTAATATTAATGTCCATAGACCATCTGAGTAATCACGAGATAAAAAATACCAAACGACGAATAATAATACCATTAGGATCCATAGAGCAACACGGGCCGCATCTTCCAATAACTACTGATACCATAATTGCAGAGTATTTAGCAAACCAAATTTCAAAAAAAATTCCTTCGTATGTTCTACCAAATATTACTTACGGAGTATCATACGAACACAAGCCATTTTTCAACGTTTCGATAAGCAATGATCTACTTTCCGAACTTTTAAGTCAAATATGTATTTCATTGGGGGAAAATGGTTTTCACTATCTCATAATATTAAATGGCCATCATGGAAATATGGGAGTGCTGCAATATGTTCCTCAGAAAGTCGCAAAGACTAATGAAAGAGTGAACGTATTTGGGATTAACTACTGGCAGCTGACTGAAAGGGAATTCGACCATGCTGGTTTTGTGGAAACATCATTAATGCTCGCTATCGAACCAAAACTGGTCCAAATACAAAAAACCAAAAGAGGATATGTGGACGAAAAAAGATTGCATGCTACATATTCGACTTTTCTAAATAATCCATCATCATTTAAGATAACAAAAAATGGAATTTGGGGTGATCCCACAAAGGCTTCTAAAGAAGAGGGTCAAAAAATAATATCGATCACAGTCAAAAATCTTGTTCGATCAATAAAAGAACTTGAAGAGCTTGATGATCTAATTAAATTATAGATTTATCTTTTGAACCAGAAATTTGTTTTTTGTATTAGTAAAAATATGACACTTTTGAATAGATTCATAAAAACTATCCATTTTTAGAGTGTGATTAATTATTATTAACTTTAATATAGACCTTCATTAAGGAATACCATAGGTAGTGAAATAGATGTCCGTTGACATGGCTGTAAAGGTCCTTGACGAAAGTTTAGGTAAGGTAGTCCTCATAAAATTGAAAGGGAGTAAAGTAATTCGTGGAAATTTACATGGATTTGATCAACATATGAATTTGCTACTAGACAATTCTGTAGAACTACTTGATGAAGGAAAATCTAATGAAATTGGAACTATTGTTGTAAGGGGAGATAATGTTGTAATGATATCTCCGCCGCCACTTTGACACACTAATTTTGATGCTTTTGGAGGAGAGTTAGAATGACAAAAGGAACCACCTCAATGGGAAAATTCACTAGAAAGAGGACCCACATAAGATGCAGAAGATGTGGACATAACTCATTTCACAAAAGAGACAAACGGTGCTCAAAATGCGGATATCCAGATCCAAAAACGCGAAAATACGACTGGATTAAGCGCAGAGTGACTTAGACAGTCTAAGGACAAGACTTAACAGTATGTTGTAATTTAATATTCTAAAGTTGGACTTGATTATTGCATCATTTTCAGTAGGTCTAGGTGCAATATCTTCTCTAGTTTTTAATCAGATAAGAAAGCAAAGAATAGCAAAAGTACGCAAAAATAAGAAAAATAGAAAGGAAGAAAATTATTTTGATACCAACAAAAATAGTTCTGACCTTAAAATGATGAAAAATGAATTGGATTCGCTAGAAGTTGAAAGATCGATAATTACTAGTTCTGTGAGAAAAATACATGAAACTTTTCTAGAAGGTAAACTAAGTCAATTGGAGTTTGACAGACTAATGATAAAATACGGTGAGGACTTAACAAAATGTGATGAAGAAATTGAGCAAGCTCGATCAGTTGTTGATCTTTACGATTTAAGTTCGATAAGGAACAATCTTGTTTCCATAATGGAAGACAAAATTAAAGTCATCGATTCAAGGCTAAGTGAGATCTCTGATAGGAATTTCAACACGCCAACAAAAAGACCAAAACAGACAGGACATGATCCCACTCGTCAAAATTTTGAAAATGCTCCTTTTCGTGGACGAAATCTAGATAATTCATTGCGTATAGAAGCTGAAAAGATAATGAAATTGGAGACAGAGGTTACTCAAGCACTTGAGAAACTCGATAGTTACGAATCCACAAAATTAGAAGGAATTAACAAAAGTGGTATTTTAAAAAGTGATTTGGATCTATCAAGCAACTTGAATGTAACTAACAAAAAGGATCCACTTAGAAATTTCACACCATCAAAGTAAATTAGAAAAAATAATTAGATGGTGAACTCATTATTACTAGGGATTCATAGTTTCAGATTTGATTATTTTCCTATTCTGAACATTTTAGTACCACAGGTTGAACATATTCCTTGGGTTGCCGGTTTTCCATTTTTCATTGTTATCTTTTTTTCATCATTCATAGTCCTCTTCTGTTTACACTTTACACAATATCCTTCCATGAAAAATAGAATTCGTGTGTGCATAAAAACATTATGTATTGAATCTTTGTTTGGTCAAGAAAATCACCAAACATTGTTCCAATTAGGAAAACTATATAACATTTGACCTACCATGGTACTTTTTACTTAAATTCTCTCTCATATAGTTTCAATTACTTAAATTTGGCATCAAATTTAATTAAAAATTAAGAATCTGAAATTTAATCGGATTTTGAAAATTTATAAATAATCCCAACTTCGTTGATTGTAAAATGAAAATTACTGTGATAGGAGCAGGTAGAGTCGGCTCTTCTGTGGCACTGAATTGCTCTATGAGGGAGCTAGGTGATATCTTACTTCTTGATATAGTGGAAGGTTTACCACAAGGTGAGGCAATGGATATTAACCATCAGCTTGCAGAACGCGGAATAGATTGCACCGTGGTAGGGTCCAATAACTATGAAGACATGAAAGGGTCGGAGTTTGTAGTTATTGTGGCAGGAGTAGGAAGAAAACCTGGAATGACACGTATGGATTTGTTGAAAACGAATGCTGAAATAGTGAATGATGTTTGCGATAAAATTAAGAACTACGCTCAGAATTCAAAGATTATTGTAGTAACAAATCCACTTGACCCCTTGACATACCTCGTAATCAAGACGCTGTCATGTAAAAGAACCAGAATTATGGGCATGGGCGGAATGTTAGACTTATCAAGATTTAAAGAACATATCAGCGCGGTTACAGGAGTATCTAGAGATTCAATTGAAGCAATGGTAATAAGCGAACACGGAGAAAACATGTTGCCACTTGTTAGATTCTCGAGTATGGGTGGAATACCATTAACTGATTTCATAACGGCAGAACAATCACAAGATCTTACGAATAAGACAAAAAAGATAGCAGCTGAAGTAATTTCATTAAAAGGTGCAACAGTCTATGCTCCAGGTAATGCAGTTTCAACCATGGTGGAGAGTATCATAAAAAACAAAAGAGCAATTCTACCAGTATCCGCTTTACTTGAAGGAGAATATGGTTACAGCGACGTATGTATAGGTGTACCCTGTGTCCTTGGGAGTGAAGGAATAGAAAAAATAATTGAACTAAAATTAAATGAAGATGAAATGAAAATCTTTGACCTAGGAGTTCAGAGTGTAAAAAATGCTATAAAAAATTTTTCAATACGACCAATATAGGATCAAAAATGAAATCTCAAAGAAATGGAAATTAGAAAAATTTTAGAAAAGCTAGCAAAAGATGAAATATCTGTTGCTGCGGCAGAACAAGAATTAAGAATTTATTCAATTGAATATGTAGAAAAAAATTTGGCAAAAATAGATCCACTGCGTGAGATAAGGAGCGGAATCCCTGAAGTAATCTTTGCTCAAGGAAAAGAGTTTAACGACCTCTCTAAAATTATTCTTGCGATAGTTTCCAGGAAAAAATTTGCTGTGATAAGTAAAGTTAGTCCTGAATATAAGGAAAGGCTATGTCATGATCTTGAAAAGGAAAATTTGAAAATTACTAAGGGAATCAACACAATATTGGTTTCTACAAAGTCCTACAAGGTTCTTAAAAGGAATGGAAAAATAGGTATACTTTGCGCCGGAACTTCAGATATTAAAATAGCTGAAGAGGCAAAAATCATGGCAGAAGTAATGGGCAGTGAGACTGTGATAGAATATGATGTTGGCATTTCAGGAATTCATAGAACACTGAAAGCCATTGCAGATATGATAAATGCTAAAGTCCACATAATTATTGTAGTAGCTGGTATGGAGGGTGCATTGGGCTCCTTTGTTTCTTCAGTTACAGACATACCAGTCATAGGAGTTCCAACTTCAATCGGATACGGGTTTGGCTCAAATGGTATCGCTGCTCTAGCTTCCATGCTTCAAACATGTACTATGGGGATGACGGTGGTAAATATCGATAATGGAATAGGCGCAGGAGCTTTTGCTGCGATGGTAGCAAACAAGATGTCAACTGAACACAAGACAAAACCCATATAATGAAGATTTATAAGTAATTCATATTCTTGTCAATTTTATAAATAGGGTAGACAGGTGAATTTTCAGTTTATGGTTTATACTTCCACATTCAGGAGAATAAGAGAAGGTAAAACAAATTACAGAAAGCGAGAAAAATTGTTAATTGGTAAACAGGATTTTGTAACAGTCAATGTCAGTGATCAAAACGTTTCGGCACAATTAATAAGACCGGATCTTCTTGGGGACAAAGTATTAGCCTCTGTTCATAGTAACGAATTACTATCATATGGATGGAAAGGATCACGCAAGAATATACCCTCGTGTTATCTAGTTGGTCTCTTATTAGGTAAAAAATGCCTGCAAAAAAAGATTACTCGGGCTATATTATATATCGGAAAAAGACATTTTACGACAAAAATTGCTGCGTGCTTGAAGGGTTTATCTGAGGCAGGATTGGAAATGCCTTTTTCGGAGAATATTGTTCCTTCTGATAAAAGGATTCAAGGTAATCATATTGCAGAATATGCAAAAAAACTAAAAGTAGATGATGACCTTTACAAGTCAAGATTTTCTTCCAACTTGGGTTTAGGCTTGGAACCAGAAAAATATCCCAACCACTTTTCAGAAGTAAAAGACAGGATTGTAAACGAAAAAGGTGAAAAAAAATCGGATAAACAACCCAAAGGTGTCTCTAAGTCTAAATCGACCAAAAAGAAAGGAGATTCAAAATGAGCAATCCAAGAAGCAGTGAACAAATAACAGTATGGAAGCCTCGTACGGCTCTAGGACAGATGGTAATAGAAAATAAGATCAGTTCAATGGAACAAATTTATGAAAATGGCATGCGTATACAAGAATCCGAAATAGTAAAACACCTACTTCCGGATATAAAGAGTCAAGTTGTACATGTCGGAATAGTACAGAAGCAAACAGATGCTGGCGAGATGACCAGATTTAGTGCGCTGGTTGCTGTTGGCAATGAAGCAGGATGGTTTGGAATAGGTATGGGGAAGGCTTCTCAAATGAGAATTGCAATTGATAAGGCAACAATTAATTCATATCTTAATATAATTCCGGTGAAATTAGGTTGTGGTAGCTGGGAATGTCGGTGCACGCAGCTTCACTCCATACCTTTCAATGTTCGAGGAAGAGGCGGAAGTGTGAAAGTGGAGATTTTACCAGGACCTAGAGGTTTAGGGCTTGTGGCTGGAGAGAATATAAAAAATCTATTGAAGCTGGCAGGCATTAAGGATGCATGGACAAAATCATTTGGATCTACTAATACGATGACTTCCACCGCGATGGCAATATTTAACGCATTGAACTCAACTTACATTACAGGATGAAAGATGGCACTATTAGTAGTTAGGATGAGAGGAACGATAAATGTGCCGTACTGGGCAATAGCTACCCTAAAGAATCTTTATTTGAACAAAAAGTTTTCTGCCACCCTGGTGCCTGAAACCTCAAATTATTTGGGAATGCTAAGGAAAATTAATCAATGGGTAGCTTGGTCAAAAGCAGATTCGGAAATTGTAAGAACTTTAATTGAAAAAAGAGGCAAAAAGAAAAATCCGAAATTAGATCCATCAAAAAAAGGAAGCAAAAGTACTGACGAATACAAGGGTATCGATGAACTTGTTGATGTCATAGTAAATGATAAAATAAAATTCTCCGATCAAAATAATATTAAACCCTGGTTTAGTTTGAATCCGCCGAATGGCGGTTTCAAAAAGAACACCAAAAAACAATTCTCAGATGGCGGTATCCTTGGAAATAACAAAGATTTGCTTGAAATTGTAAAAAAAATGGTATAACTTGATTGAACAAAAAATGAGTTTTACATTTATATTTACACATGCTCTTTTGATCGTACTAGGTGTATCTTAGATGGCTACTAGATTGAGAAAAAGCCGAAGACAACGAGGTTCA
The DNA here is from genome assembly GCA_036258455.1 of Nitrososphaeraceae archaeon. Classification (GTDB taxonomy): domain Archaea; phylum Thermoproteota; class Nitrososphaeria; order Nitrososphaerales; family Nitrososphaeraceae; genus TA-21. The sequence goes on from DATADQ010000159.1 coordinate 37,368, forward strand.
AGATATTGCGGGTGGGGTCAAATAGGACAACACAGACAATCTGGTAGCCGAGGAGGAATAGGCGGAGGCGGAAAACATAAGCATTTTTGGATACGAACAGTAATTGAAGAGCCAAATCACTTTGGACACGATACACTTAATTCATATAGTCAATTTTTGGTCAAAAAATGGATAAATTTAAGAGATCTTAAAACTCTCTCATTTAAATTCACTGGTAAAAAGGATGAAAAAACTGTTCTGGATCTCAAATCATTGGGGATTCAAAAACTCTTGGGCGGTGGGAATATCAGCGAAGGTTATGTTATTAAAGTAGCACAAGCATCTGCAAGTGCGAAAAAGAAAATAGAATCAGCAGGAGGTAGGATAATTTCAAATGAGTACAGTACATGATGAAAGTCTTGTCAGATCAGTAGTTAAAAAGGTATCAGCTTATATTCCTCAAGTTGAGAAACCTAAAAAGAAAATTGGACTAAGTGAGAAATTCATTTGGTGTGGAATAGCACTTTTTGCCTATCTTGTTATGGGTCAAATTCCGCTATATGGAGTTACAGACGCGCCACAGTTCGATTTCTTGGCATTTGCTAGGGTCATATTTGCAGCCCAACAAGGAACACTACTAGAATTAGGTATAGGACCAATCGTTACTGCTGGTTTGTTAATGCAGTTGTTAAAGGGTTCAGAGTTGATAAAATTAAATTTCAAAGATCCAGATGATCGATCTCTCTTTACCTCTGCAACAAAGATAGTTACTATTATCGTCATAATTGCAGAAGGATCTTTGTACGGTTTTAGCGTATACGGTGGCCTCCTTGCCCATCCAAGTTTTATTCCTATTTTAATTGCACAACTTATCGGAGCGAGTATTGTTGTAATGTACCTCGATGAAACAATTCAAAAAGGATGGGGTCTTGGTTCCGGCATAAGTCTGTTTATAATGGCAGGTGTGGCCCAGGCAATTATGTGGAGTGTTTTTAGTCCGGTACCTGCTCAGGACGGACCAGTAGGAATAATTCCGTACATAATAGATTCCGCAATGAATGGGGACTTGTCAAGTGCATTGTTTAGAAGTGGTCAGCTGCCAAGTATTTTTGGTCTAATAGTTACTTCATTGGTTCTGTTAGCTCTTGTATATGTCCAGGGTATCCATGTGGATATCCCAATAGTATCTACGAAGTATCGAGGCTTTACAGCTGTGTATCCAATAAAGTTACTGTACACATCTAACATTCCTGTTATTTTAGCGTCAGCATTATTGGCAAACGCCATTTTTATTGGTCAAATGCTATGGGCAAACTATAATCCTGAAAATGCAAATCCAATGTTTAACTATATTGCTCAATTTGATCCTCAAAGCTCGCAGTCTCCTACTGGAGGTGTTTTGTATTATACTACTGCTCCCACTTCCTTCGAAAATGCTCTTCAAGACCCGGTCAGAACGGTGGCATATATCATATTTTTGACTGGTATTGTTACCGTATTTGGACGTTTATGGGTTGAACTAGGTGGTTTATCTCCAAAATCAGCAGCAAAGAATTTATTGGATGCTGATGTGCAGGTTCCGGGCTTCAGACGAACTCAAAGTTCTGTTCAGACTTTGTTGAATAAGTACATACCAGCTGTGACTATAGCAGGTGGGATAATAATAGGGCTATTGGCATCCGTTTCAAATGTACTCAACGTATTTGGCACTGGAATTGGGATATTGCTTATGGTAGATATATTGGTCAATTATTATAACCTACTTATCCGTGAACAAGTAGATATCCATATGCCTAAATTGGCGGCACTCCTTGGAAGAACCTAGAAAAAAAACAGTTATTATAGTTGGTGTTCCAGGCGTAGGAAAGAGTACAATCATTTCTAATGTTACAGAGACGTTCCAAAATATTGGAACGACTGTATGTACAGTGGTTTTTGGATCCGTTATGTTCAAAGAAGCAAAAAAATTAGGGATAAATGATAGAGACCAATTAAGAAAACTTTCGATAGATCTGCAGCAAAAATTACAAAACATGGCAGCTAATCATATTTCCAATCTGAAAGAATCAATAGTGATTGTTGATACCCATCTTTTTATTAAGACGCCATCGGGTTATTATCCTGGATTACCAATGAATTTGATTCTAAAATTAAACCCTGACATATTGATCCTAATAACTGCAAATTCGGAAGAGATTCTAAGAAGAAGAGAAAATGACAATACTCGATCAAGAGATAAAATTTCTGATAACGAAATCAAAAGGGATATAGATGTATCTTTGTCCATGATTTCCTCACTTTCTATTTTGACCGGAGCGCCATTTGAGATTATTTATAATCATGACAACATGATAGATTCTGCTTCATCACTTATGGTCGAATTGTTGAAAAAATCTTCCTGATAGAAGAATTTCAAATTATGAGTCGCATACATATGAATATTGGATTGACAATATTACAGATTTAGGGAAAGAATTGAAATTAAGTAATTTGCCGGTTATCAGTGTAGTTATATCCGGCAGTGCAGCTGTTGGCAAAACTACATTGGCACAGGCTCTTGCAAAGGAGTTCGGATTTAAGTTGTATAACGGAGGAGACATCTTAAAGGAAATAGCTCGCCAACAAGGATATGCAATATCAGGAAATGATTGGTGGGACTCTGATGAAGCAATTGGATTTATGAAAGAACGAAAAAAGAATCCTGTATTTGACAGACAAGTTGATGAAAAATTGATTAATATTGCAAAAAAAGGTAACGTTATTATTACTAGTCATACTCTTCCTTGGTTGGCTTCTGAACCAATTACTTTTTGGCTAAGTGCGTCTGAGCAGAAGAGGTCTGAAAGAATGTCAAAACGTGATAAAATCTCAATGGCAGAGGCTCTATGCATTGTAAAGATGAGAGATAATGAAAATAAGAAAATCTACAAGAAAATTTATGGCTCCGAATTTGGAGAAAGCCTTGAAGTATTTGATTTCATGATTAATACTGAACTTCTTACTCTCGATTCGCTGGTCTATTTGTGTAAGGAAATTATTAAAAAGATGAAAATTCAGTAGTAAGTAATGATATGCTATGACATTAAAGCTTGATACCTTAGAGATCATAAATAATGATGTTACTAACAACAAGTATGGACATTACCCTAATAATAGACCATTGGATGTTCTTTTGGACAATGGGATTATATTATTGGATAAACCATCAGGACCAACTAGCCATGAATTGGTTGCTTGGACAAAGAGAATCTTGGGAATTACTAAGGCAGGGCATAGCGGTACGCTTGATCCAGGCACTACCGGCCTCTTACCAATTGGATTGGGAGATGCGACCAAAGCGTTATCTGTGCTTTTGTTAGGACCGAAGGAATATTATGCTATTGCGAGAATTCATCAACAAAAACATCTAGTTCAAATTGATAATGTGCTTAGAGAATTTACGGGAGAGATTTACCAAAGACCTCCTCAGAGATCATCTGTAAAAAGATCAACTCGTGTTAGAAGAATTTATGAAATACAAAGACTAGAAAGTGTAGATAACATCCTCCTCGTGCGAGTATTGTGTGAAGCGGGAACTTACATTCGAAAACTTGTTTATGACATCGGTGAGGTTCTTGGAACAGGAGCAACAATGTTTGAATTGAGGAGAACAAGAGTGAGTGTCTTTTCAGAGAGTGCTGGTAAATTAGTAAGGTTGCATGATTTGGTAGACGCTATAGAGACATATAAAGAGACAAAAGAAGAAGAAAAAATTCGCTCCATTATAAAACCAATTGAAATGGCCCTTGAAGGCGTTGTTTGTGTTGCCGTAAAAGATTCTGCTGTAGATGCACTTTGCCACGGCGCACAAGTGGCAATTCCAGGAATTGTCGCTATCGATAAGGATTTAAGAAAAGGAAATTTAGTTGGAATCTATACATTAAAAGGAGAAATTATTGCTCTGGGCGAGGCAAATATGAATTCAGAAGAAATTAGGCAAAACGAGAAGGGGATAGCGTTCAATATCAAGAGATTGATTATGAAGCCTGATACTTATCCACGTGGTTGGAAGACAAATAAAAAGGAATAAAAAAAATTGAGTTTGTATTTTAATTTAATTCTTTGCTTCTAATTTTATTTGAGATTGATATTCTATCCAAACCTATCCAATTAAGGATTATTCATCTTCGCCTTCATCTTCAGCATTATTATTCTCGTCTTCTGAGTCAGTAGCGTTTAGCATACTGGTAAGGTTGGTCGTATTGAGCAGTCCCTCAGGAGCCTGTGTGGCCGTTGCATTGGTAGCATTTGTAATTGCTTCCTCTTGTTCTTGTTCTTCTCCATCTTCAGCTTCTTCTTGTTCTTCTCCATCTTCAGCTTCTCCTTGTTCTTCTCCACTAGTAGCATTTGTAACATTAGTCGCTTCTCCTCCGTCTTCAGCTTCTTCCTGGTCTTCGGGTGCTGCCTCTGCGGCTGTTGCATTTGTAACATTAGTCGCTTCTCCTCCGTCTTCAGCTTCTTCCTGGTCTTCGGGTGCTGCCTCTGCGGCTGTTGCATTTGTAATATTAGAAATAGGTTCCCCTTCATCTAAAGCGTCTTCAGCAGTCTGATTTGTTGTGGACTCTGAGAAATTTCTAATTTCGTCAAGTTCTTCAGGAGAAGAAATATCTAGAATAGTATCATTACCTTGACCCTCACCAGATATTATTTTATCCAGTATTGCAGGTGGAAGCAGACCTTCGCCAGTGCTATTTTTCAAATCATCATTAACATGTTCTATTATTTTTGTTGAGTTTGCAGGCAGTACTTCCAATATCTCAGTTCTATTTGTAATCGAAAGCGGTACACTGTCAGGATCTTTCGGTGGCATTTCATCAGGCAATTCGTCGACTTTAGTTGCATTAGTAGGTACGGGCGGTGCTTCCCTTTCATCCTCTGGT
>DATADQ010000160.1:0-3656 GCA_036258455.1 Nitrososphaeraceae archaeon
TTAATTGTGATTAGGGCAGGTCATGAGGTAATATCACAAGCAATAGAGCATGGAAAACCCGTAGTTACAATACCAATTCAAAATCATGGAGAACAACTTGGTAATTCAGAAAAAGTTGAAAGAATGAAAATTGGAATAAGAATTGAACCTTCAAAGACGAACGCTTATAATATTGCAGAAGCAATTCATAAGATAATATATGATCAATCCTATCTGGAGAACGTACAGAAAATAAAGAAGGTTACAGATGGTCTGGATGGAATTAATAATGCGCTCAATATAATTAGATCATTCATTTAGCTTTTCCATGCGGAAAGCCCTAAATTTAAATTTGACATGCTATAAAGAGCCCGCCAGAGAGTAAATTAATTAAATTTATTGAGGTACTTGTCCTAATTTAGACTCATCACAGGATTTTGGACGAAAGTTCTTTTATTGCCAATTCAATATTGTTTTTATCGTGGGCATTTGGGCATTGATCTAGATAAGAAGTGAGATCCGACATCGCGCCATTGTTGTCATTCAATTTTAATCTAACAATTCCTCTGTTCTTATAGATAGGACCAAATCTATTCGGATTAATAGAAATTGCCGATGAATAATATTTTTCAGCAAGAAGATATTTTTCTTTTCTGAGATAATAATTTCCCATTCCCCGATAAGCCAAGTAAGATTTTGGATTTAACTTGATGGATGCTTCAAAATAGTCCTTTGCGTCATCAGATTTTATTTCGTTGTAAATAGATCCTAGCATATCCAATGCAAGTTCATTACTATTGTTTGCGTCAATAGCTGTCCTTAGTTTTTCAATTGCTTCATTTGTCCTGCCGCCGTAAAGTAACCTCTCAGCTTCAAAGCACATCTTGTATGAAGGATCTGTCTTAGAATTGTCCATATCATTGATTTCCTTCATATCTTTAGGAATAATTGTGATAGCCAAAGAACCGTCTTGTTCCCAAAGCTCTAAGAATTTTTTTTCCGGTATGGATCCCACGGTATCTGGCTCTGGAACATAAGTAATTATTCTGTTCTCTCTGGAGTCATATCCAGTAACCACAGTTGCGTGTTGAATAGTTTCCTTTAAGCCGGGCATTATAACTATGGAAGGTATACCCTGATCTATCTTTTTCTTAAGGCCTTGCATGTTGCTCTTAAATATATTAGCTAAAAATCCACGATTCTCTGCAATTTCAATGCCTTCAATAAAGATGGAACCCTTGACATCCTTATATTTTCTTGATCTTTCTTCTGTTTCTCTTTCAAGATTATATTCACCCCAATAATTCAAAATCACATTAATCGCTAAAGGAAGACAAACATGATCCTTTTTATTTTCCACTAATGGAAGGATAAGCGTATGTTCATTATCTATTTTCAATAGTGAAGATTATAGTGAGGGAAAATAAAATTCTTGTTACAAATTTACAAAATTACGAATAAGACCTATACCGCACTCTCCACTTTTTTCTGGATGAAACTGTGTGCCAAAAACTTTTTTAGAGTTGTGACAAAATATTTCATGTTTTGATGAAGCAGAACTTGCTACACAAACAAAATTCTCTGGTAAATGTGAGATAACATATGAATGGCTTTCATAAACATTGCAATATGATTCCTTTAATATCTTGATAGGTTTTTCAATCTTAATTTTGTTCAACCCCTGGACGTAATCAGTCTTATGTATTGAACCACCGAACGTAAGAGCAATAATTTCTGCTCCATAACATATGCCCAATAACGGGATTTCATTATTAAAACAAGTTCTAATAATTCTTGAATTGACGGCATTAATTTGTTTTTTATACTTTTGACGTCCTGACAATATTACTTTCTCGTAACTCGAAAGTATGAATTCTTCGTCATATTTCTTGATAGTATGACTCTGCTCTATTTTATCCAAACACAAAATAATATCCTTGACATACGGGGAACCGTTGTCAACAACAAGTACACTCAAATTCTAACTTATTAAAAAACATGAACCCATAATAATAATTATGCTTTGTCTTATTACGGATATTTTGAATAACAAAATGTCAACGCATCCAACACAAATTAATGGTTCTCATCTTTTTTATAGGTCATTTTTTATTGTTATTGGTTTTTAGAGATTGTGGCCAATCCCTTACATATCAGGTATACTGCAACATAAGAAGGAACTTTTTCTAATGCGTTATCTAATTTAAAATTATTATTTTTTAGGTTAATTCTCAGTTTGGTCTTTAAGTTAATATAAACTTCAGAGTCACTCAACATGCACGCGTCGTCATTTGGATTGAATGATTCTAAATCATCACATTTGGTTTTAGTCAAACCGCTCTTCCCGTTAATACTTCCGGGTAATCTAAAAACTCTGTGTATGTCATTGGTAACTTGACCATCAATATGTGCTCCAAATTTTTTAGTAATCCTATTTATTTCGTTTCTAAACCCTTCATAGCCCCCACTGGTTTCAACTATATGTCTTAGTTTTAATTCTGATTTTTGATTTATACCCAAGCTAGATGCGATTTTTTTTCTCCATCCAGTCGTTATACCACTTTTGGGTAACTTTATCATAAACCCATTGCGATATTTTCTGACGCCTATACTTTCGCACATAAAACCATTTCCGATAATATAATCTGTAACATTAGACCTTGAATTAGAATCCAAGTTTCTTATACTAGGGTCGTTTACATGAAAGTGAAATCCTGCATTTCCTGAAAAGAATATCTCTACAAAGTTTTCCTTTATACCAAGGTCAGAACGCAGGAAATCAAGTAACTTTGCTGCTTCCTTTTTTATAGCGATAAAACATCTTTTGCAGGGTATTGAGGTATCGTATGTTTTGCCCTTATTGCAATTAATACATAGTTTTTGTCCCGAATTTACAAATCCGCATAAATTACAGATGTAATAAGTATGATCATGAAAACATGGAATATTCAAGTCCTTAATGTCAATATCGAATATGAGGTCAGCACCTTCCCACTGTTTTTCATTGATAGGATTTGAAGGGAATCCGTAATATGCATTTGAATAATATACGTCCAGTGGAACATTTCGTACTAATTCTGCTACTAGTTCGCCGATACTTCTAAAAGAAATATGCCTAACCACCAGAGAATCAAATTTTCTGTATCCAAATTCTCTTTTTTCTACTGAATAAAGATATGGGAAACTTTTGTTCTCAAAATAGTATTTCCTAAATATCTCCTTAAGAAATTTAATATTTTCACTTAAACTTTCAATTTGATTCAATTAGGTTAATTTCCTTCTTCCAAATTGAATAGGATTTATCAGGTTTTTGCATTCCTTAACTGCAAAGCAAAGATCTTCACTCCTTAATTTGTCGCAAGATGGTACTGAATACTTTATGTGACTGCCTTTCTTTCCTGCAAGATGCTCTACTTGATATTTGGTTATTTTCTCATTATAATCCGGAGAATTCTTGAATATTTCAATTACTTCTTGCTCGGTTTTACCAATGGCTAGCATATAAGTTGCCAGCATGAATCTAGCAGAATGAGGAAGATTTTCACCTTTGTTTATGATCTCCATAGCGTGTTTTATGCACGGAGGATAGTCAAGTATCTTGAATTGATTCCGGTAAACATAGCGGCCTGAATATTTTATTCTCAATTCATCTGCCTTTGATTTTATTAAAATTGGAA
>DATADQ010000161.1:0-13080 GCA_036258455.1 Nitrososphaeraceae archaeon
CATTAGAAACTCAACTTTCAGGTTACCTATTTCGAGACTTTATGAACAGACAAGATTTACATCATAAAAATTATTTTTATTAATACTTTGTCAAACCACAAATCTTTTTTGGAAATTAATCGTTTTATTTTGGCTCTATAAATTATGGAATAATTATTATATCTAATAACTGATCATGAAAATTTAATTGACTATAGTGAGTGTGTCGTTAACTGAAGAGATAATTGAAAGTTTGGATAAGCTCAAGTCTTTAGGGTTTTCCGGGAGATCTGAAATCATAAGAGCAGGAATTAGAAATCTCTTATCTGACGAACGGACGAAAGAAGATTTGGATGGAGAAATTAATTCGTTACTTTTAGCGGTACATGATGAAGATTCAGACGATCAAGTCTCATCGATAAGACATGATTTTGACAAGATAATAATTGTACACCTGCATAATAAGATAGATAAAGATAGGTGCCTTGAAATATTTTCTTTAAAGGGCGATGCCAAGGATGTTAAGGAAATATCTAGACAACTCCAGATTAACAAGAGAATGCATTTTGTAAAACTAATTGTTGTTTGATAACCACGCGTTTTGAGTTGATATCCAGACCACAACTAATGTATCGCTTGGGAACACACAGTTGATATTTAACCTTGAGATCCCTAAATATTAAGCAAATCATGGTCGCATTTATATATGGAATTATTTTTAACGGAATGTAATTGATAGGGTATGAATAGTTGAGGATAGTCATACGGTCAATTAAGCACGGAATGCTTGTTAATGACAGTGAATGTCCATGAAGCATAGAATGACAAACTATAGCTACAAAAAATCATTTAGTTTATTTTATAATGATTTAGCAAGGTGGTTTTTTCTATTCATGTTTTTTGCTTCGATGTTTTCTTCCTACTTTTTTGGTATTCAGTTAGCTCTGAATTACGCCGTTCATCACAAATTCGATTTCTTCTCCTTAATTTTCACAATATTCAGTGCTCTTGGAACTATTTGGGGACTGATGGCCCATAGAGAATTTACAAAGTCCTCAAATAGGGTGAACGATACTAGAAGTCTTGCCTCTCAAATTAATCCTCGAATTGGAAAATATGAATATAAATCGTACAATCCCGAATCACATGAGTTTGAAGACGGGTATATCCCATATGGACCTATTGATTTTTGGGATCCCGGAACATATGCTCCTGAATGGGTGGATAAGGGCAAGTATTGGCATGTTTTACTAGGACTGCAAGTTCAAAATAAGGAGTTGATACTTCAAGTTGTCAAAGACGATGACTTGCTAAATACAAGAAATCGAAATGTAGCCACAACTGAAAGAGAAACTATTCGATTTCCATGGTCAAAAAATGGATCCAATAAAAGATTTCGATATAGGGTTAAAATACCTCAGTGGGCGGTAATGCGCACGGACTACCAAGGGACAAAATCTAACAATCAAGAAGGTATTGTCACAAAACTCGAAGTAGGAAAACTAAACAGAAACATTGTACTTCTGGTGGATGAAATTATTGAAAGAGAAAGAATTAGAATAAAATATCCTTGGAGGCTAACTGGGTTGTGGATCTATCTCTACAAGAGCTTGCCTATTAAAATTATTTATAAAGAAATTTTGGAAAAGCTTCCAGGGTTTCATAAATCTATCGTAAAGGAAGCAAACGAAACACTTGCTGATATCAGAGAAGATAGGTTAATTTTGGCGATTTTAGATGTCGCAAAAAATAAAGGAATAGATGATCATAAAATTGGAAAAATTTCTAAGTTAATTAAATTTTTAGATGGTGTATATTCAGATCTTGGATTGGGGAAAGGATCTACAGAATACCATAACTTTCACCACAGTCTTGAAGTTTCTTATATGGCACTAAAGATGTTACCAAGTTCAATCTACGGTTATAGATTTTCTGCTGATGAAATAGAAATTATGCTTGTAGCTGCACTATTGCATGATTATGATCCACTGCAATTTAGTTACTCAAGTATTCGCTCTAAACCAGAAAACGATAGTTACCCTGAATCGGAATCGACAATTAGAACTATAATTGGTCCTAGAGTATATAGGACAATAGAGATTATCCAAAGATACCAAATACATCATGCATATTTCAAATTAGATCCGCAAGAATTAGAAAAGTTGTTTGAAAATTTCTCTTTTAAATCTAAATCTCCATTATCGGATCTTCAAGCCGAACATCCAATAGAAATAGAGAAGTCTGACAAGAGTTTGATTGTTGAAGCACTGATATGGAGAACTGATTTTCCCTATTTTAAACTAGAAACAGCCCAAAAGATGTTTAAAAAATTACTCTCCGAGATTGAGGTCAAGGGATATGATATCGAAAAAATAAAAATCATGGCAGAAGTGTTATGGTTATCTGATCTATCTGTTACCTACATGGGTTCTGATCCGATAAGAGCCTGGAACAGGGTTACAAGTTTGTATGACGAGCTGTATTTGCCCAGATTAGAGGCAGTCTCTAGAACAGATTCATACTTTTCTGATTTTTCAGAGACCAAACTATTTCAAGAACTAATAAAAATGAAGAGCTTTCCGGATGTATTCAAGCACAGATGGAACTCTGTATATCAGTTTTTTCATGAAGGAAATCCATCCACTTTGCTCATAAGGTCCATCCTAACCGCTCGCAAGAGTTTTTTGAAAATTAATATACTAATTGGGTACTTCACAGGAAAACTTATCTATGATATGGCTAATGACGCGTGGGCCGAATTTTTCATTGGTATAGGGGAAGATCAAAATGAAATCTCTTATGCCAAAACAAAACTTCTGGATCTAGATCCTCAAAATGCATCTGTTTTTTGGGGCAGTCCGGAAAAGTTACTTCCAAATACGCCCAAAAATTCAGTAGACAATTTCATTATTTTTCTTCCGAAATCTATGGATCTTAAAATATTAACAGATGCTTCGTTATTCGGTTCACTTATTAGCACCATTAGCACCAAATTAATCAGTTCTGGCACTCTACAAATTGTGACAGATATACCTAAAGAAAGTGAGTTGGTCAAGATTATTTCTAATGAGATTCATTCAAATGGTCTAATAGATTGTCCAGCTGATACGAAGCCTAATTTTACAAAATTTGATCTGGATTCTTTTCCGTATTATTCGAAACCTTACTTACTTTTATTTTGCCCACAACAGACGCAATAATTGCACTACTAGTGTAGTTATCTCATGGGGAAAAGTTGTTAGTTGATCTCTGCTCTTTCTGATACACATATATTAATTAAACCAATAGGGTAAATCAACAAATTATGAGTAGTAATAGTAATAAAATTCATAAAAAAGTGAAAGTTGCAATAGCCGGCGTCGGAAATTGTGCTTCTGCACTATTGCAAGGTATCTCATTTTATGGTAATAGTTACTACAGCAATGATAATGAGAATGAAGGGAATAATCAGGACATTCCTGAGGGTCTAATTGCATACGCCCTTGGTGACATAAAACCAAATGATATTGAATTTGTCGCAGCGTTTGATGTTGTAGAATCGAAGGTGGGGCACGACCTCACAGATGCTATATTTGCTAGTCCAAATAACACAATAAAGATCTCAGATGTACCTTCAACTGGTATTAAAGTGCAGAAAGGAAAAGTGCTTGATGGAGTAGGTAAACGCCTTAATGAAAGAGTAAAGATCTCAGACAGTCCTGCAGTAGACGTATCAAAGGTACTAAAAGAGAGTGGAGCTGAAATTCTTATAAACTATCTTCCTGTTGGAAGCAGAGAGGCAACTCAATATTACGTAGAGCAATGCCTTGAGGCAGATGTGTCTTTCATCAATGCAATACCAGTCTTTATCGCTTCTACCCCAAAATGGCAACAGGCATTTGCAAATAAAAATCTCCTGTGTGCCGGCGATGATGTCATGAGTCAATTAGGAGCTACTGTATTGCACAAGACCCTTGTTAAACTCTTTGTAGATAGAGGAGTTAAGGTGGATGAAACATATCAGCTCAATGTTGGGGGAGATATGGATTTTTACAACATGCTTGATGAAGAACGCCTAGAAGATAAGAGAATTAGTAAGACAAGCGCAGTAGCAGCGATGGCACCATATGAAGTGCCAATGCGAATCGGGCCATCAGACTTTGTCGGATTCCTTGCCAATGATAAAGTGTGCTATATCTCCTTGCGCGGCAGATACTTTGGTGGAGTACCAGTAGAAGTAGATGTCAAACTAAAAGTGGTTGATGCATACAACAGCGCTGGCGTCATGATTGACGCAATAAGAGGAACTAAAATAGCAATAGACAGAGGAGTCACAGGTCAGCTTGACAGTGTATCCGCATATTGTTTTAAACACCCTCCAGTACAGAAACCATATTTGGAAGCCAAGAACTCGTTCATGGAGTTTATAGATGGAAAAAGAGAGCGTTAGCAGTCCAACATTGCACAATCAATGACAATTTCTGTTGGATGGTCTAAAAAAGAAATAAATTAGATTTAATTATTTTGTCATATAGAATATATTTACAACCAAGAGAAACTGATATTAAGAAATTTGGTATATATAAAGAAACTTGAAATCTATGGATTCAAGTCATTTGGTTTCAAGAATACTGTATTACATTTAAACAATGGTCTTGTTGCTGTTACTGGACCTAATGGCTCAGGTAAAAGCAACATACTGGACGCAATTATGTTTGCCCTAGGAGAAAATAGCCCCAAATTATTACGTGTCGATAAATTTCAATCGCTATTCCATGATAGCGAAAATTCTTCACACAGGCTGATGCGAGTGAATCTTACTTTTGATAATTCAGATAGGGGAATTCCAATTGACATCGATACTGTTTCTATGAGTCGAGAAATGGAAGGTCAAACTGGAGAAAGTCAATACTATCTTAACGGCAAAAAGGTATCAAAGAACACTATTCTGGAACTATTAGAGATCATAGTAGCCGTTCCAAACAAACTTAACATCGTACAACAGGGCATGATAACAAGAATATCTGAATTAAATTCAGAAGAGAGAAGGAAGATCATTGAGGATATCGTCGGATTGTCATACTTTGACGACAAGAAGAACGAATCAATGAGGCAACTTGAGGAATCTGACAGGAGACTAGAAGTATCACTTGCCAGAATGGATGAAATTAAGAAACGAATTAACGAACTTGAAGCCGAAAGAAACGATCAATTAAGATATACCTTCATAGAATCTCAATTAAAGAAATTCAAGGCAATTAAATACTCAAATAAAATTAGATATCTAAAAGGTGAAATAAATAACCGCAACAATCTGCTGGCTACAAATGAAAGTAATCTTGAAGTCTTATCTAAAAATCGTGATGAGTTAAGAAAGGAAATTGAAAAAATTGAGAAAGAAAAATCAAGTTTCATGAGTCAAGTAGATGCATCAAACAAGTCAAAAGCACAAATAGATACAAAACTAACCAACGTCATTTACCAAATTGAGAGGGAAAGGGCAGTAATCAAGGAAGCACAATTACGTACCACATTTATTGAGGAACGATTTACATTTGTTGAGTCCGAAGGCAAAAAAATTGAAATAGAACTTGAAAAATCATCTAAAATCCTACTCGATAAAAAATCAACCATTGAGGATAAACGATCGCATCTAGTTCAATTGAAAAATGAATTAGAAAGTCTCAACGCACGAATTGATGAGATATCTGGCTATGTAGACAGAAATAAGAAATTAAGGGAAATGCTTTTCCAAAAGAAATCAAAATTAGTCGAAATTAGTACTCGTCTTAATATTCTTATTGCCAGACTAGAAGAAAACAAGAAATTTAACCTCAACAAGATAACTGAAAATACTTCCTCAGTTGAAATTATGAAGAGATCTGTGGATGAAAAAGAACAAAATCTAAAGGATTTAGCTATGAATGCATGTTACTTAGCATTAGATTCGGAAAAAAGACTTGTCAATGATCTAAAAAATAAGAGTGGAATATATAGTAACGAAATTGAGCTGTATAAAGACACAGTAAACAAGGTGCAAAAATTTGCAATGCCATATGAAGAAAAATACACTATGGCAGTGCAGTTATCAAACGAGGATTTTGCAATTGCGGATCTAATAAAAAATTCACAAGATTTCAAGATTGTAGGGGTGGTAAGAGATCTAATAAAATATGATGAGGTGTATAAAAAAGCAGTTCTTGCAGTTGCTAAGGATTGGATGAAATGTTGTATTGTTCCAACTGTAAAGGAAATGATTCGTCTTGCGTTGTATATTAAGGAAAAAAATCTTCCACGTTTCAAGATAATTTCAACAGAATCTTTGAATTCTGTGCATAAAGAAAACGTTCCACTAAAAGATTATGATTATATAGGAAACCTTGCAGATTTGGTGCAATCAAGTATTCCAAATCTGGCTGATTTTATTTTTGGAAATGTATTTGTTGTAAGAAATTCTAAAACAGCTTATCAATTATCCAAACGAGGCTATAAATGCGTTACTGTTAACGGAGAGCTATTTGAACCACATGCAAGTTCTCTCTCATTGGATTTTGGTTCTAAAATATCAGATCTTACTCGTGAAATAATATTAAATGAGTCAATTGGTTCATTGCTAAAAGATTCTCATATTCTATCATCATATCTAGACCGAAAGAAAGAAGAACTAAAGAAGATTAACAAGGAAATTATTAATAAAGAATTGCATGTTAAAGAATTAGAAAAACTTGATGGTGAAAACAGTATTAATGTTAATCATTTGAACGAGGTAACGGCTAGCTTGAAAAGTGAAATTGAGAAACTACGAGTTATGAACAGTACCTTATCAGCTGAAATTACCGACATTGATACAGAGTTGACCAAAAATAAGAAAAGAGATAGCATCATTTCCTCTTCTTTAGTAAACTATTCAACAAAAATTCAATCCATGGTTGATGACAAAATGGATAAGGAATTGTCAGAGTTAACGTATAAGAAAAGTGAAAATTTAAGGAATATTGAAAACTCTGAAATTGAGCTCAGAGAAATCATTACATCGACTACATCTCTTGAAAATGGGATAACTACTGCAAGGGAAAGAATGATTGAGATATCCTCTGAAGGAAAAAGCCTTGAATCAGAAAAGATAGAAAGGGGGGAACAGAATGAAGTCGCTAGCCACAAACTAGAACAGCTTGAAAAGGAATTGATAGGTTTACGTGAAGAAGAACAAAAAATTATTGATGTATCTGGTGATTCTTATTCAATATTACAGAATTTTGAAAAACAGATAAAGACGCTAGATGAGAAAGAAAGACAGCTATATAGAGAAATAAATGGAATTGAGAAAGAATCAGTTGCAATCAAGAAGGATGTTGCTAATTTTGCAGCACAAGAGTCTCAAGCAGAGAATGATTTGATCTGGTTAGGATTCAAGGAACTTTTAGAAAGTGAAATATCCGATGCGGATAAACTGATATCAGAATTAACTAAAGAATATGATGAACTAAAGACAAGATTAAACTTGCGCGCTCATGAAACATATGTTCAGGTAATAGACGGTTACAGAGACATGTCTACCAGAAAGAATTACCTGGAAAATGAAAGGAATTCTATCGTTTTGTTTATCACCGAGATTGATAAAGAAAAAAGGGATGTATTTATAGATGCATTCAAAAAAGTAGACGACGACATAAGAAAGACCTTTGCCGAGATAGCGGGAGTTTCTGCATATCTTCAAATTGAAAATGAGGACATTTTTTCAGGGGGCTTGTCATATCTTGTCCAATTTCAAGGAAAGCCTCCGAGAGAATCAACTGCATTATCTGGAGGAGAAAAGACAATGGCCGCAACTGTCTTTTTATTAGCACTACAGTCTTTAAAACCATCACCATTTTATCTTATGGATGAGGTAGATGCACACCTTGATGCTCAAAATACTGAAAGACTTTCAAAAGTTATGGTTGAAAGGTCAAATGGAAGTCAAATATTAATGGTAACACTGAAGGAGTCTACAGTTGCAAAAGCCACCCAGATATTTGGAATATATCCAAAGTCTGGAGCATCTCAAATTGTTCATTATAAGAACCCAGATAATGTTCCTCTCGCGTCGATCAAAACTTCGGAATAAGTCATTCGATATAAGCTACATTTTAATTGAGACGAGTTGTTGAGATACCGGTATGATGATACTTTTATAATGATTCATTACAATTAGACTTCAGAACCATTATCTATTAAGTAAAACTCATTCTGTAAATTGTTTTCAATCGCCATATGAAACTAAAAGACATCAATGATCTGACCTAACATCCAGATCTGTTCTGTGGCCCATGAAATTACCAGCAACTAGAGATATGGATCTATCGAGTCCATTCCCTCTGCTATCGTTATGTCAAGGAGCAGAGATAGTTCACAAATCAAGTTATAGGGATAACCATTCCTTGCACGGCAAGATCAACTGGCAAAATTAAAATCAATAAAGCTCTTGTTATTGAGCACATGCGGATAGGGAGAGCCATTTATATTGTAAAATGATATGCATTCTGGCTGCTCAATGAATTTGAATTATTTATTTCAGTAAACTTATATTGATTATGAAAACAATGTCTTTCTTGAATCACTTTATTGAATCAAATATCACCTCTGGTAACTCTTTACAAAAAAGTGACGAGAAGAGACAATCTTTATTTGATCTTAATAATAGGTGTAGCACTTTTCCTGAGGTTATGGGATATCGGTTGGAATGGATTCAATGGTGATGAATCCATTTACAGCGGCCAAGCGGCCAGCATGTTAGGAGTAAAAGAGTTCTCAGATCAGTTTTCAATATTTCGAGCACATCCTCTTCTTTTGCAATCATTAGTGTCTATCGTATTTGCGACCTTTGGGATTTATGACACGGTGGCACGGATAGTGCCTGTCATATTTGGCACCCTTACGGTTTTTGTGACTTATCTTGTCGCCAAGGAACTCTTTGACAAAAGGATAGGATTGATTTCTTGCACAGTTGTGGCGTTGCTGCCTTTTCACATAGTCTTTAGCAGACAAGTTCTAGTTGACGTCCCCTTGTCTTTCTTTGTAATCTTATTTCTATATTTCATTGTCAAATATAGATATACTGAACTCAGTATGTATTCCTATTTGACTGGTGTTAGTTGTGGACTTTCTTTTATCTCTAAGGAGGTTGGAATAATCACAGTAGCTATTTTCCTTGTGTACACTTTCATAACACGCACTTTAAAATTGAAAAAGTTCATTGTTTTTCTTTCTGGTCTTCTTTCTGCCATTTTTCCATACTTTTTTCTAATATTAACAAGACAAGATGCCTGGAATGCTTTCTATAATTACGGACAGTTCCAGCTTTCAAAGGAAGTAACAACATTATTTTCTCTTCGATATTCCAGCACATTGGTAAATGAAGCTTTAGGTTATGTATTAGCAATACTGTGTGTAGTATCGTTCATCTTAATTTGGAAAGATTCCAGATACATGAAATCTAAAAAATACAGAGATGGAATTATATTACTGGCGCTGACTTTGGGTAGTTTGTTCTTATTTTACGAATTGTTACCATCAAAAGGAGACAGATTTTTAATAACCGTGTTGCCACCAGCAGTTATTCTTGGTTGTTCATTTTTAATTTTAAATTCGATTAGATCTTTGCGTGTATACGGGCTACTATGTCTAGTTATAGTTCCACTAATAATTTTTTCTAATAATTTTTTCCTTAGTAAAGCGTTTCCACTTGATGATCTTAGGATATCAGATAATTTAGGAAATCCTTGGGATAGAGAAGTTGCACTCTGGATCAAGAATAATACGCCTAGGGATGCTGATGTATTAACTCCTGACGGAAAACTTGCGAATATAATTAGATTTTACTCCGCGCATCAGGTATATACTATCGAGAATAGTCAGAATCCCGCTTATTTAAATGTAAACCATGTGCTACTCACCTTAAATAATAATGTAACTATAATTGTTGAAGACTTGGACGATTCCAATACGAGTAAATCGTTAATTACAGAGATGAGAAAATATATAGAATTTTTCAATCCCAAACTAGTCCATACCGTATTTAAACACAACTCGGGGGAAAGAAATGATACAGATACACCAATCATAAAAGTTTATCAAATGAAATAAAATTAGTAACTGAAGACAATGAGATCAATCAATACAAACTGCATAAACTTGTGGACATGAGAATATGAAGCATTTGTTATTTGCATTTCTAATTCCTTTAACATTGCTCATGTTATTACATCAGAGTAATCTATATGGCTACAATAACAATTCATCAGACTTAGTTTCATTAGCAGGACCGCCGCCGAAAGAGATACCTATCAAACACATTATTGTGATAATGCAGGGTAAACACACCTTTGATAACTATTTTGGGACATTCCCAGGTGCTGACGGATTCCCAAGTAATCTAACAGTTCCTTTTAATCCATTTCCTCCTCCACTTTCTAAATTTACTGTAGCTGCTTGGTTTATTACAAATAGCACTCTTCAGACCGATGGATTTATAGTGAATAAGGGAGGATTTGGCACTGATAAGAATGGCTATAATATGAATTATGGAATATGGATGAACAATAGTGGGAACATAATGGCGGGGTTTGAAACTAATGACGGTATCGACCATGTTGTCGGTTCAAAGCAGGAATACAATGATGGAAAATGGCATCAGGCAGTTGTTAATTATGATGGCCATTCTAAGCTTGCGTTATTTATCGATGGTAATCAGATTGCGATTAACCAGACGGGAGGAGCATCTCCCGAAATTAATAGTGCTGCTCCGATTAGAGTAGGAGCTAATTCATTTCAACCAGAAAATTTTTTTCAAGGATATATAGATGAAGTAAGAATTTGGAACAGAACTCTAGAAGATTCAGAAATTTTGAACGGATATTACAACAACAGCTACAATCCAGATAAGCCAATTATATATTCATCATTTGAAGATGGAGAAAATTATCTAGGAGATCCTAGCGTCCAAAAAGGAGGACTTAAACTAAGTGGTATATTTCTGAATGGTACAACATATCATGATTTAAAATTAGATCCATCAAAGTACACCAATAATCTAAAACCGTTTCACCTTGGAATTACGGGAAGATATAACCCAAAAGACAGCCCATCAATATATGCTCTCTCATACAACAATGGAAGTATGAATGGTTTCGTTTCTGCTCAGAGAGATAAAATCAGCATTGGTAAAAACGTAATGGGCTATTATGATGACAGAGATATACCCTACTACTGGAAATTTGCATCTGAATATGCATTGGCTCAAAGATTCTTTAGCCCATCAATGAGATCTGATGTAGTAAATAGTCTTTATGCTATAGGCGCAGATCCCCCACTCAATCTAGAGAACGTTCCAAAAGCAGGACTGTATATAAACAGAACAATATTCGATGAATTGGAAGCAAATGGAATTCCTTGGAAGGTATATATCGAAAAGGTAGAAAATATCGCCAATCTATCAACTCAAGAAACCAAAAGACTATTAAGGAATATCCCGATTCTGGCTATTCCTCGCTTTAATGAAAATGAGACGTTAGCTCCACATATAGCTGACCTAGCACAGTTTTATGAGGACTTAAATAGTAACAAATTCCCAGCAGTAAGTTATGTATTCTTTACTAATTCTAGTGATACTTCTCAGTCAAGAGTGCGAGAAGCCCAGGAATTTGTAGCTACTCTAGTTTACTCATTGATGAAAAGTCCCTACTGGAACAGTTCTGCGGTGATAATAACTCATAATGGAGCTGGAGGATGGTATGATCATGTTAAGCCACCTTTTAACAATAATACTAATGAGTTAAATGGCTTCAGAGTGCCTACTACTATCATATCTCCATATGTTGGAAAGGGTTACATCGATAGCAGCACTTATGACATTGCGTCAGTTTTAAAGTTCATTGGCACCACATTTGATATTAAAAATTCTTCTTACGTGGACAATAACATCACAAATAATTTGAATCAAGCCTTCAGTTTTTCAGACCCGCCCAGAAAACCAATATACCTTGAAGAAATTACACAAGAAAGAACAATAGTTAATTCTAATGACGTAATCGGTGTTAATGCTTTGTACGTTCTTGGCTTAATAGTGCCGATAGCAGTTACTCTCGTCTGGTTTTGGAGAAAAAAAGTAATTAAAAATGAAAAAACCCTGTAGTGACCACTAATGTAATGCAGCTATAGAAAGTCTACAGTCCCACGCTGAATGCTTAACGAGTCATATGATTAGAATATGTTCATTTTTCCTGTAATTGTGATTTCAATATTGTCTGCCTAGTGGAATTCGAGAAATGTTGCTACCGACAGTACCATCATTTGCTTTAAATGTAAGACTGCAGGGTCCCGTATAGTCAGGATTTGGATTGTAAGCGAGGTTGGGATCGGTGCCTGATAGGATACCATTTGTTGGCCGTGTTATTACTGTGTAGGTTACAGGATCACTATTGGGATCTGTAGCAGTAAGTATGAGGGCTTGCGTGTGTTCTTATTGAATTTACGGTGACTGCCTAGTTGTTTGCAACTGGCGCTCCGTTAGAGCCAAACGGGAGGTACAAAACTTGGCCTGTTGTATTGACATAGATGCAATGCAGAAGAGCTTGGTGTATCCTGATAGTTAGAGCCTGTAAGTACGATGCCTGGAGAAGAATATCACTTCATAATACTGAAACTGTCCAATATTGCATTGTCACCATTTCTATAAAACTTGCCTTCCATTTTACTACCGTTGTCAGTAATTTTGATATCAAGTTGACCATAATAGTCGTCCTGTTGTACCACTACATATGGCTCCTTACCTGATATAGCACTGAGGCCTACTCCTCCAGTACCGACTAGAGCAAATATAGCTCCTCGAGGATTTATGTAATCATTGGCATTTGTACTAGTCACAATTGGCTCTGACGGTTCACTAGGATTGTAACTCAATGGAAAGGTCCTTTGGTAATTGTGGTTGTGACCTGTCAAAATAAGGTCTACTCCATACTTGTCAAATAACGGATGGTACGGATCTCTAAACGAAGTTGAAGCTGCAGAAGAAGACGGAGATGTATATATCGGTCTATGGAAGTATACGATTATCCAATCTATATCTGGATCTTGTGAAGCAGA
>DATADQ010000162.1:0-4305 GCA_036258455.1 Nitrososphaeraceae archaeon
ATTACAGACTTTCAGTTCTCAGAGTTGTTCAAATCAGCAGTAGAAGCAAAGGTGGCTGCGCAGCAAAGAGCATTACAAGCTCAAAATGAGTTAAGGCGAATACAGATAGAAGCACAACAAAATGAAGCACAAGCAATTGGAGAACAAAAGGCTAACATCGCTAGAGCAGAAGGTATCAAACAATCTAATGTTTTACAAGCAGAAGGAGAAGCGCAAGCTATAACAATAATAGACGAACAGCTAAGGAATAACCCTACCTATTTGGAATGGTTAAAATCAACTAGGTGGGATGGTAAGCTACCACTCGTGACAGGAGGAGCAGGAGGTCATGGAGTCACACCTTTCATAGAGATTCCAACAGCTAGAACCGAAGTAGAGGAGGAAGATGCGCAAAAGTCATTAGGAAATAATACTGCAAGTTCATCAAATCTTCAGTCATCAGCGCTGAATCGTCTAAATTCTGCGACCTCACAACAATAATGGAATAAAAATTGGGTAATGTGGTGTTGGAGTAGGTTCAGGCTGGGAGGCTAGAATACTTCATGTTGTGCTCCATTTGCTGCAAGAACGAAAGGAGGCATTAACTTGACTCCTAGAAAAATTCAAGACTTAGACATAATCGAGAACGGAATTTTTGATTATGACACCATAGGCGATCAAGAGGATCTTTATGATAATGATGTCTACGGCTATTGGTACTTTTCTGAAATTGGATCAGGAGATGACGATTAATGTCTTCAAAAGTCCAAAAATTAAGGGAAGCTATAGAGCTACAGTCTAAGGGAGGGAATATCTATGTGGCAGAAATCCTAACCGAAGAGCTCAAAAAAATATTATCAGAGATCCCTGAATATTGGAAATCCGAGGAGGTACAAGAACAATGTTAATGAAGAAAATTGTAGGGGTTCACGGGGTACAAGGAGAATTATTCAAGGACGCCGAAACTAATGAGGTGTACCTCGATTTATTTCGCTGGATACCTCTGAAATGCAGAAGGGGACACGTTAATCAAACTTTGATACACAAATACGACTACGATCATAATCATCTTCTGTTTTGTGTGCAGTGTAACGGCGTAGGGTTGGATCATAATTGGAAATGATAGGCCATATCAAAATAACTGATAAATGGGTAATTATTTGGTTACGCAGAGTCTCCAGGTCAATTCCTATTCTATGAATACCATGAATATTAAGCGCTATCAGCAGCCCAGAAATGTCGTAGTCCGTTAGAATGGCTACATTTCCCTCTACGCCTTTAATCAGATTGGAGAGGTCTGCAGCATTTTCAGTTAGAAAGCCATGTGAACTTAATAGCGCAATTCCGTACTTGTCAGCAAATGGTTTTAATGATTGAACAATACCTTCCTTTTCGATTATTACAACATAGGCCCCTAGATATTTCAAGGATTCCAGTTGGTCTATGGTTATATCCCACGAATCTCCTCTAAAGTATAAAGTACCAAATGGCTGGGCGATTATCCCTAACTGTTCGCGCCTAAAACCTAGAAGGTCACAGAGTTCCGCTATGTATGCTTTTACTGACCTTCTAGTATCTTCTGTAATCTCTATTCCATTAGGGATGAACTTGTATTTTCGCAAGTGATACCAGACATCATCTAGAGTCATTGTTCCTGTGGTTTTTATCTCAGGATTATCTTCTGCGTCTTGCTTCTGTTCCAAAAGGAATTCTAAGACGTATGCTTTCTTAGTGGGCTTGCCTTCTCTGGTGCTTTTGCGGATACTTTCTATGATAGCCTCCTTGGTGGCTAATCGCATTCGGCGCCGCATTGCTGCGCGTGTCAAGATTACAACCATCCTTTGTCGCAGGGAACAGAATAGTTAAAAGTACGACTGCTGTTGATCATGTTACTAGAAAATAGTACAAGCCTTCATCGTTGGCTCGAAGTCGGATTTGTGTGGTCTGTTGCCTTCTGTGGTTTGGCTCGTGGTGGGGCCAGCCAAATCTTTATTTCTAATTCTAACCATTTTCAAGCACCTCTTCAAGCGCCGCCGCACAGCAAGAGCATTTATCTTGCTCAATGTGTTTCCGAATTTTTCCAATCAAAATTTTAGCGGTTCCAGTTACGGTATTAGATTGATGTTTTTGACGGAAAGCCTTTTCAGAGAATATGATATGTTCCATTTACTGCTACTCCTGTCCAGGTGTAGTAGTGGTTGCTATGGACTCGATAGACCCCTCCAAAAGTGTATCTTGACGCAGCCTGTTATTCATATTGGCGCATTATCCACCTTCAAGATGGCTCTTGGTGGAGCTTTTGCAGTCTGGCCTTGGTCTCCAACCTGAGCAGACTGAGAAGCTATTTTTCTTGTACTAATTGTTGTCCTACAGTGTGGACATAAGGTGAAGTAAGGATTTTTGCCACCATAAGTCCATACATGAAAACATCGTTGACATCGCAAATCTCGCTTTACTTGTTTATTTGTTTTCTGATGCACCCACCCACTGTTTAAAGGACGTATTTAAGAGTTACAATTCTTGCGTCAGGATCTGACCGCTGACCTTTGACTATTCAGGGGATCCTAGAGTTCATCATTTCACCGACATCGGTTCATTTTTCAGATGGTTCTCATTGATATACTCATCATTTTAGAGCGATACCGTAGCAATTCCTCTAACTGTTTCTGTGTTTCTTTTTGGGTTTGTTCAAGCGAAAGAATTTGCTGTTTCATATCTTTTTGTATTTCTTCACGCATTGATTTCATCTCATGTTCATATTTTTCTTTTAATTCCTTAACCTCTGATTCTTTTTGCTGCCTTTCTTCTATGGTTTCGCTATAAGCGTCATATGTCAATACCATCCTGCATTTAGCACAGAATTTTGCATCAGGTTTATTGGGTTCTGAACAATTGGGACATTGTTTTGATTTTAAATGATCAATTTGTTGACCTCTCGGCATTAATCCATATGCTTCCAATAAACTTTCACTTGATTCATTACCAAAATAATGGAGGTACTTTTGAGGCATAGATGACCCAATTGACCATCCTGCATGCTGTCTTAGTATGTGTTCTTTTAATATCTTGGACTTTTGTGTTAATGAAGAATGGCGTAATATGTATGGGTTCCAAGGCTTCTTTAACAGTTCTCTTATCTTGGGTTTATCTTCTGGAAGTACGTTAGGAGATTCCAATAATTTTGGAAATAGTTCATTCTGATATCGTCTGTATAAAGTTTCAAGTGCCTGTATTCCAATAGCTCTTCCAAAGCTCTTTTTATATCCAGAAAGAAGTATTGCATTTGGATTCCCTGGCTGTGGATGTTCGTGATCCAAATAGTCTTTCAAGTATGGAATTGAGTCAATCAATACTAAAGGTCTACTTCCTGTTTTTCCATTTACCAAAAGTTCTGCATACTGATATTTGTCAGGTGTTATTTCAAAAACAAAAGGTCATCATCTGAAGTCCACATGTCAGTAGGTTTGTATATCGATTTTTCTCTTCTCTTTAACTGCTGTATGTTTTCAACTACATGGGGCTTGGGCCTTTTATCTGGTTCTAAACCAGGAGAATATAACCACTTAAAGAATCTAGTTAGATGAACTCTGTAAAGGTTATAGGTACCAATCCATCTGTGCAAAGGGTCTGCAATTTCTGATTTTCGAAGACTATCTAGAAATGCTAAAACATCTTTTCTGTCTAACTGTTTGAGATTAGTTCGTTCTTTAGAATAGAACGAATTCTTATAATGACAAAACCTTGTCAAACATTTTATGATATCCTTTCTATAATTCACAGATGGGTTGACCTCTGCGTTTAATGACATCATATAGTCCATAACTGTCAAAGCGTCTTCTCTTGTTATTTTGTCTTGCAATAAGCAGAAAAATTCTCCAGATAAACCTTCTGTAACAACTTCTAGTTTTCTATCAAAATGTGGCTCAAGGGTAGTTGTTGCCATCCCACCAATTGGTGTCGCTGAACTATATAACTGCATATTACAACTTCAACTATCATTGGATAAACCATAATATAACACAATTAATAACGATGTATAAATAGAATGGTTTCTTGGTGTTCCGATACAAGTTGTAGTTTTCTGTATTATTTCTCATATCATGGCATTCACATAATATCTATTGTTATTGTTATTATTACAGTTTCGTTCCTTATATTTGACCTACAACATGCCATCGTATCTAGTAGTAATATTCGGAATAATGGTATTGCTTATGCTCATATCTTCAGTGACACCGAAAACAGTATCACAAAAAATGTTGACGGTAAGTATCAAGTTGCATTCCTCTCATATCCTGCTACACCTTTGGTAAATGACACTTCGAC
>DATADQ010000163.1:0-9511 GCA_036258455.1 Nitrososphaeraceae archaeon
CATATAAATAAAATGCTTGCGTTAACAAGAAACAATGACTCAAAACCAAGATTACGTTGAAGCAGGTAAAGTGAGTGAAATTAGTAATGGACATATGAAACATGTAGAGATAAATGGGAAAGAAATTGCAATAGCCAATCTTGACGGAAAATTCTATGCTTTTGCCGATAGATGTGGTCATATGAACGCTAGACTTTCACGTGGGAACATCAACCAAAATGTAGTAACCTGTCCTTTCCATGCAGCAAAGTTTGATATTACGTCTGGAAAGAAGATGGGAGAGCCCGTGTTAGAAACCCCACCTGGAATGGAACCCTTACCTGCCTCCTGGCAAAAATATATGGGAAATGTTGGTCAAGAGATGTCATTCATCAAAACGTACGACCAAGAGACCTATCAGGTTAAGGTAGAAGGAGATAGAATCAAAATAAAGGCATAGACCACCTTTCCTTCTTTTTGATTAAAAACTCCTATAGCTGTGGATTTAAATTTATCATTTATATGAATGAAAATTGATATAAGCATGACGCTGTAAACCAAACTATACATTACAAAGTTGTGCATTATGACTGGAAATTAGCAAATATATTTTTAAGTATCCAAAATTTGTAACTAACTTAATCAGGTTATGGTTAGATAATTTGAGCAGAATAAATTATAAAAAAGGTTTAGTATTTTTTACCTAAGCTGTATTAAATTGTTATTAATTATCTTCAGTATGAAAAGTGAGATGTACTGCCAAGCTTGTGAGAACAATACCAGGATTTTGTATAAGTTCAGAAATAGGATGTTTTGTAAGGAATGCCATGAACTAATCATTCCACTCGAGTTACTTCTGGCATTTAATTGCAATTTAGTTATAATAGTTGCAGATATATTTACAGTTGTCTAGTTTTTATATCACAAAAAGGAACACAGCTTTGAGGTCACTTATTTTCTAAATTCCTATAATTGGACTTAGGTCGTTTTATTATTAAATATTGTATAAAATAGTAGGATAGCAATCCATAATATTCACTAATGGTAACAATTAGAGTAGTTATTGCATGCACGACGTAACTAAAAAATTGTATAACGATTATTAAGATAAATTTACTTATGGAAATTTAATTAAGGTTTGATTCAATTGATAGTTCCGTAACAATGTCACATGCTTCAACGGCATTTTCATAAAGTTCGTTGCTACAAATAAGATCTATTAAAACAGCGACGTCACGATTATGCCCAATTTCAGTGGAGTTGGAGTTCTGAATAATTTGATAGAGATGATATATTATCTCATTTATTTGATCTGGAGCGTAATTACCTGGCAGTATCTTCGAATCATTACCCAGTATTCCACTAGTATTCGTATGATTAAAAATTTTATTGGAAATACTTTTTGTTTCTGATTTTAGAGCAAGTGTAATATTTGGATATATTATTATTGTGCTTAGGACGCATAAGACGAATGCTAAAGCTAAATGTGATAGCATACTATTTTATTTTCGTCAGGCAAAAATTAAAGACATTGATACAAGTCTCTAATCGTTTACCTGTATCTATCATAAAGTCACATCTTATTTAGAGAATGGAACTATAAATCTTAAACCTATTAACAATACACGATGCAATATTCTGCACCGCGTGTTAATCTACTTTATTGTTAACACTGGACAATGAGCATGTCTCACAACCTCTGATGCGACACTACCAAGTACTAAACTTTTAAGTTTGGATCTGCCTCTGGTTCCGATTACAATTAAATCTACATTCTTATCTTTGGCGTAACTTACAATGGCATCGGCAATTCTAATTGAAGCAATAATTTCTGTTTTAATTCTTATTGTTTTTTCCATCCTGCTTTCTTTATGTATCTTATCTGATATTTTTTCAATAAGATAGGTTTGTGCGTCTTTTTTCATTTGGATAATGTGGCTTGGAAGATTTACAGTTTGCAAATGAGCGTTACCGCGAATGATATACAGAATTACTAGTCGTGCATCATAATCTTCAGCAACTTTTATTGCATAATTTACTGCCATATCTGCCGACTTCCTCGGCTCATGTATAGCTAGAAGTATTCTAGAAAATGTTTTTCCTTCATTTAGTTTATACATTGAGTCCAAATTCATTTAGTTCATAGTTTCTAAAAAGTTATTCTCCAAATTGCTCTTAGTAACATAAACTAAATGGCATAACATGGGAGATTTGAGTTACTGAGACAAGTATTCTGGGATGTCGGATAGCTATTGTCTATGATTCGGGTCAAGTAGAATGACTGAAAGAAATGGCAATTTTTCTCAGCCACGCTTTAATCATAGCATTGCGAAATTCGCTAGGCACTTGACAATATTTTATCAATTTAAATATTCTAAAGGTTGTTAACGGAAAACCGATAAGCAAATGGTTTCGTTTAAGTTATACGGTGACGTAAATATAACCATTAAAGAATAGACAATGTCTGATCCTCATCGAGATAATAGATCTTACATCTTCCACTTATTAAAGTGGCTTGGTATATACTTAGGAATAAGTATTGGCCTCTCATTAATCATCCCATTCCCTATGTCATTTATTGCCTTTTTGGGAGTTTTCATATTGATCCAGTTTGTTAGGCGATATCTTAGATCAGGTACTACTCAATTGGGTGGATTTTTTACTCCATCATCTTCGATGTTCGGAATCAAGCCTCTGAAGTATTATTGCATCAGCTGCGGCCAACAACATAACCAGAGGGCATGCCCCAAGTGTGGTTCAAAGATGAAAAGAGTAGGATAACTAGAAGAGATAACTAGACATCTAGATTGAATTGCCGTTTAATGACTTTGTATCAATAACAAATCGATAGCGAACGTCGCTATTAACAACCCTTGTGTAAGCCTCATTAACTTTTTGAATTGGGATAAGTTCTATGTCGCTGGCAATGTTATATTTATTACAGAAATTAAGCATCTCCTGAGTCTCCCGGATTCCACCAATAACAGACCCTGCAAGATTGCGACGAGGATTAATAAGAGATGATGCGCCGAGTAGTGTTTCCTTCTCTGGAATCCCGACTACGACCATAGTCCCATCAAGGGCTAGCAGATTAAGATAACGATTCCAATCAATGTCTACTGACAGTGTATTGATGATCAGATCAAAGTAACCCTCGAGATTCCTTAAACTGTCGGTATCAGATGATGTATTATAGAATTTATCTGCTCCCATCTTCTTGGCTTCGTCCCGTTTTTTATTCGAATGGCTCAACACACTGACTTCGGCATCTAAGGCATGTGCTATCTTTACTCCCATGTGACCCAATCCACCCAGACCGACTATACCAACTCTCTTTCCGGGACCTGCTTTCCAATGAATGAGAGGAGAATACATAGTGATTCCAGCGCAAAGAAGTGGCGCTGCACGATCCATTGGGAGGTTGTCAGGAATCTCAAGGACGTAATTTTCATCGACTACGATTTTGTTGGAATAACCTCCTTGAGTTCTAGTTTTTCCATCTTTTTCAACTCCATTATATGTCAAGTTTGGTCCCTCCACGCAATACTGTTCAAGACCTTCATGGCAAGGGTTGCATTTTCGGCAGGAATCGACGAAACAACCGACGCCCACTCTGTCGTCTAATTTGTAGCGTTCCACTTTTGCCCCAACTGCCGTCACTATACCTGTGATCTCATGTCCTGGAACCATAGGATAGGTTGAACTTCCTCCCCACTCATCATTCACTTGGTGTATGTCCGTATGGCAGACCCCACAATATTGAATATCAATAACTAAATCATTATCGCTAGGATTCCTTCTTTCAAAAGTGTATGGATGAAGTGGTGCATTAGCCTGCTGAGCTGCATATCCATGAACTTTGATCATATTTTTGTCTAGGTTCTGTGGGCCCAGTTAAGAACGTAATGAGAAGAATATATGGAAAGGCAACAATAACTCAAAGAACAAATTCATTGTAATAATGAGGAAATAATCCTATGTAGTTTTACCCGTCATTTTTGCTTTCTTACTAATATGTTATTGCCTTCTATTTTCACTTCATACTTTTGAACTGCTCGAACTGCGGGTGGTTTAGTTGGCTCACCACTCCTAACATCAAATTTGGAACCGTGCCAAGGACATTCAACTTCGTATCCTTCAAGGGTTCCCTCATCCAAGGGGCCACCTACATGAGTGCAGACATTTCCTATCGCGTAATAATTTCCTTCCATGTTAATTATACAGACTTTTTCGCCTCCCACTTCAATTGCTTTCATACTGGAAGGTCCAATTTCTTTTGATTCAGCAACCTTAACGAAATCCTCACTCAATCTTTACACTTTTCATAGTTCAAAATAGTATTTAACCCTATACGCTTTTCTCCCTTATTCCCTTATATGATCTCTCGGCTAGTTGTGGGTAATCAGCTTTATTTTTTGCTTAAATGAACAAATGAATAAAAATCGATACTAATAATAAGGATTAAAATCCAATCATTCTCACTATTCTTACTGGATCCATTTTTAAGAAGTTTCAATCACTTTATGTAACATAGAGTAAAATAACATTTATAGCATAGTAGAGCTTGCTAATTATGAATTCAGAACCTAATGCTTCAATTAGAGAGATCGAAGGTAAATCCGATATTGGTTCCCGATGCATCTAATTGGTGGGAATCCAAGGCTGTGTTTAATTGTTCGGTTCTTAACGATGGTAAGACTATTCATATGCTTTATAGGGCAATAGGCGAATATGAAAACTATGTGTCTAGGATTGGTTATGCGTCAAGTAACGATGGTCTTTCGTTTACTAAAAGAAAGGAAGTAGCAATATATCCAGAGGTAGACTATGAAAAATATGGTATTGAAGATCCTCGACTAATGACTATTGAAGGACAAACATATGTAACATATGTGGTACTTTCGAACTATGTCAAAAATAAACCATCAGTTTCAAGTGCCCTTGCTAAAACAAACGATTTTACTCATTTTAAAAGGCTTGGCATAATAACTGTACCTAGTTTGGAAGATAAAGATGTTGTACTGTTTCCTAAATTTAATCGAAAAAGTGGATTCCAAAGATACATGATGCTACATAGACCAAGCACCTGGGTAGGACCACAGTATAATACAGAAAGACCAAGTATATGGATTGCTGAAGGTGATTCGCTCACAAATTTTAATAAAAGGCATTCTATTCTCGTCAAACCAGAGCAAACTTGGGAGGCTTTAAAGATAGGAGCAGGTGTTCCTCCCATTAGGACAAAGAAGGGCTGGCTCATACTATATCACGGGGTTAGTCCAGAACATGTTTACAGTGCTGGAGCCTTTCTGCTCGATATAAAAGAACCCCGTAAAATCTTAGGAAGAACTAAAAGGCCTCTACTGACTCCCAAACAGGATTATGAGACTAAAGGAGATGTAAATAATGTCGTCTTTCCAACAGGGGCTTGTATTTTGGATAATAAGTTATACGTATATTATGGTGCTGCAGACAAGGTGTGCTGTCTTGCCACGGTTGAATTACAAGAGATATTAGATTATTTACTATCAGATGCATGTTCAATCTGAAATTAAAAATTGTAATACCAATAATCTTCCTTTCTAATTTTCTTAATTATTCTGCTCCGCTTTCTTCTAACAGGGATAGAGCTGGTTTGGTATGGATATCAGAATAAGATAACAATGTTAAGTTATCAATGTTAAGTAAGTAATATAACTTATGTTTATTCGCATAATAAATAATGATGAATAAAACAAAAAGCTTAGGGATACTAATTGCAGCAACATTCCTTTATGTAGTATGGTTGGGTCCCTCAACATCCGGACATATGGACCAAATAATAAAACCTGCTTTAGGTCAGGACATCAGTTACACGGTTAAGAAAGGATATGTAGCTTACGGAAGTATGGCCACTGATAGCCCAAATGGAAATAAGAGCACCTTGGTAAGCGATAAAAACTTACCTACCAATACGCTTCAATTGAATGCTAATGAGAAGAAAGGAATCTACACGTGGATCAACAAAGAGGGCACGAATCCAATTCTGAACTTTAGACTGAATACAGATAATGTCGTACAGTTAAAGAATCCAACTGATTCAAAACATCAGATGATTATAACATCTGGAGAAAGGGAAGTTGCGTCTAGCGGTGATATAGAACCCGGAAAATCTGGCGAACTTACTTTCGCAAAAGTTAATCAAGGAGAAACTCTGGAATACCATTGCCTATATCATCCAAGTACGATGAAAGGAACAATAGCAATTTCTTCCTAATTTTTCATTAAATTAGGCGCTAACAGTCGTATTATTTGTGTATTCAGATCTGGAGGTCCGGGAGTGATTAATAATGAATAGTAAAGCTACGGAAATAAGAGTAGATTTTTCTCTTAAACGCGAGGTATTCTTTGTTGTAATAGGAGCAATGTTAGGAGCCGTATCCATGCTTATTCCAACTGCCTTTGAAGTTGGAATGGGTTTGCCTTACTATGTTACATGGGTGGCATTTGGACATGTAGTAGGCGTCTACTCTTCTAATGCGGCTCTTGCGGGAATAGCAATTCATACAATAACCGCTATTTCAATAGGCATTGTTATCGGAGTTTTTCTCTATAAAACTGGAATCCTTAATATTAGTAAGCTTTCAAATGGCCTGCTCTATGGGTTATTCGCCGGCTCTGTAATCCTCATTATATTTTTCATACCTGTTTACATGTTAATTTTGCATCCAGATATCAACCATATTCTAACAAGAGCTTTTCCTCGAAGCTATGATGAATATGGTACTGCATTATCTTTACAAAATAAACAAAATCAAAAAGAGTCAGATGAAACCTATGATGAATATGGTACAACATTATCTCAGTATAGCTTCCCCCTAGTGATTGTAAGCTATATTATTATGCATCTTGTTTTTGGGATCATTGTAGGACTAACTTCATCTACTTTATCAATCAAGTTTGGCAGCAGATATAGGTGTACAATATGTGATATTTCCTTTTCTAGGATCGATTCATACCAAAAACATGTAGAACTTATTCACGGACAAAAACCAATTCAATTAAAACGCATTTTAATTTTGGGAGGTGGATTCGCAGGAATAGAAGTATTACGGCTGCTTCAAAAAGCATTTCAGAATGATATTAAAATTGACATAACCCTGGTAAGTCGGGATAACTTTTTCCTCTTTACACCGATGCTTCCTGAAATTTCATCAGGGATGATAGAGACAAGGCATATAGTGACACCACTGAGAGCCTTTTGCAATAGAGCAAAATTTTACGAATCAGAAATAGAGTCAATTGATCTCGAGAATAAGAAAGTAGTTATAACTCATAGAATCGGAAAGCATACAAACCCTATTGAATGGCGTAGTCATATACTAAAATACGATTACCTTGTCATAGCATTGGGAAGTGAAACAAACTTCTTTGGTATCAGTGAAGCTGCTAAACAAGCTTTTACTCTAAAGAGCCTTGGCGATGCCATAGTCTTACGCAATCATGTGTTAAATATGTTAGAACAGGCCGACATTGAACATGAAGACCTCGACCTTAGGAAAAGACTGTTGACTTTCGTGGTAGTTGGGGGAGGTTTTTCTGGTGTTGAAATTGTGGGCGAATTGAATGATTTCATACTAGATTCAATAAAATATTTTTACCACAATCTGAAAAAATCATATGTAAGAATAATACTCGTAAACTCAGGTGGAAGGATACTTCCCGAAGTAACAGAGGATCTAGCAGACTTTGCTTTACAGAAAATAAGAAGAAATGGAGTTGAAGTGATTTTAAATACACGGGTGGTTAACGTTACCTCAGACAACGTTAAACTAGATGAAGGTACTATTATCACAACCCAGACTATAATATGGGCTGGAGGAGGAAAGCCTCAAACCTTAGTTTCCGATCTTGCTTGTCAACACGACAAGTCTGGTAGAATAATGGCTAATAAATATCTTGAAGTAGCTGGATATACAGGTAGTGTTATCGCCCTAGGCGACTCTTCTTGTGTCACAGATCCTAATACAGGGAAACCTTATCCCCCAACCGCTCAACATGCATTAAGACAGGGAAAGATTGCTGCAACCAATTTAATCTCTAAAATTAAGGGTCAAGAAAATCATAAAGAACTATTCGATTATAAGACAAAAGGGGTTATGACGTTGATAGGAAAGAGAAATGGTGTTGGCATCATACTCGGACATAAGGTTCACGGATTTGTGGCTTGGTGGTTTTGGCGCTCATACTATCTAGTTAATCTTCCTACTGTAGAAAAGAAATTGCGAGTTTTGGTGGACTGGATGATAGACTTGTTCTTCAAGCGGGACGTAACCAGACTCAAATCACCTACAGAGGAAATTGCTTTCAAGCCTAACATTTATGATCGTTCCTTTACTACCATTTCACATGTATCCAGAAATAGTGTGATTGATTGACCTGAATCCATTCTCCGTTTTCAGCAACAGTACTCTTGAATTCTACTGTCCTTCTTACGTCGAGATTAATACGGGCACTTTAGTCTCATGAGAAAATGGTGACATTGTGCCTCATTCCGTTACTTTCATTAATACTGAATTAAAGGACAGTATGGATCCTGCAGGTACAGATATCGTTGAGCCTCACAAGTCCCTAAATATGATTTTTACCGGAAGGGCGGGTGGTTTTATGGGCAAATTTGTAAAGTTAATTAAAGTTCGTGGTGTAGAATACGCTCCTATAAAAATCGAAATAGCTGACGATCTTTCCTATTGAAGTGCCGAGATACCGGAAAAGGTAATTGCGAAGGGTGAAGCGCTGAGTGGTCCGATGACTCCTCCTGGCAAACGCGTTCAGACTTTGAATCCTCCTAGAAGTGAAGTAGGTCCTAGCACTGTTGCAACATGGGGAACGGCTGTTACTGATGAAGTTAATGTTCCAGAGTATCACTATGAATGGAAGAGAAGCGGTAGGTCTAGCAAGCATATTGCATTCGATTGGATGGGTCCATAGAGACTCGTAACGATTGCACTCTAATTGTATTAATTACAAATTGTAATTCACGTTTGCTGAATTAAGTTGCTTTATTTATAACTTGAACTAATAATCTATACTAGTAATCTCGAAGTTTACAGGTGCAGAGCCGTCGGTACCCACGACGCTATCGGTTCAAAAGGAGGTTCTAGCTAATATAAAAGACTACTAAGCTTTAAAGTTTTCTTCTTTCTTGGATCTGGAATCACAACTATGTAGAGTCCGTGTTTATTTATTATGATTCCTCTTGCTTCTCCTCTTGCTCATCTTGCTCTTCTTGCTCTTCCTGTTCAACATCCTCTAGCTCATGCGTTTCATCTTTGATTTCTTCTCTTTCATCATCTCTCACTTCTCTTTCAGATTTTTCACTCATGGTCTAAGATTTAAGAATACAAACTAAAATAAAAAATAATCGCAAATATTTATTATGTTATTCCAGTAAATTAGAACGGCTTGAATCTTAAAATTGGTTTCCTTATCCCTCCGCCACTTATAAGTCCCGATAATCCTATCAGACCAAGTATTTGGTTCCAATTTAGTG
>DATADQ010000164.1:0-9667 GCA_036258455.1 Nitrososphaeraceae archaeon
TCTACCCCTTATTGTTATTGATTTTCCTCTAGGCGAGAAATCTAACACATATGCATATTCTTCAAACTTGTGACTATGAAGAATATAATCATGACTATTTTGTCTACTATGAAAGTTATCATAATTGGTAGAATCCAATTACTTGCAACTATGTACTGCGTACTTTTTAAGTTTCATGTACCGACGTAATTTTTTGTAATATACTTTCTGAAGTTGATGTTAGTATTAATTTTTTCCAACCAAATGTAAAAGCCCTTATTTCTTCTAACGAAGAAGGCAATATATTCACTACTTCTACTGCCTCTTCTTCAGTAAGGCCACATTGATTTACCAATTCACCCACAAGTCTTTGTGCCTGTTTTCTACTTATTTTTGAAAACTTGTTTACATAATCATACGTCCATCTCTGAATTTGATCCATCTCGTCAACTTTCTTGTTTTCCAGTATCTCTTTGACATCAGGAAGTGCAATCATTTCTTTTTTTGTGATTTTTGTCAATATGTAATACCTTCTATGGGACGAATGTGATTAAATTTAGTTTGCAAGAGCTTTTGTTTATCACCGACTAGAATTCCTACCCTCACAGTTCTTCTCCCAATATCTTTGATATATCCAACCCTTCCCTGGAACCTTCGGTGTGGAGTTGTTTTATGCTCCCTAGGATCAATGACTACTACAACTTTATCACCGACTGAATAATTAATAAGTAAATGTGTAAGTCCCTTTGACATATTATTCTTAGTAAAAATATGTCTGGATTTCCTTCTAATACCGTGAGATTTTGGCATGGTGAATTATCATGTTTGTCCATAATTTAATATTATCTGGTAACTTGAATTTTCATATTGAATTGGAATATTGTTTGAAAATGTCATAAGACCTGAATTTTCATAATTTATATGATCTACTATTTTTGAGGATCTCCGATTCCCTGTTCATTTAACGCAAATAATATCTCTCTCTCAGAATGATAAGGACTGTCAACCATTCTTGCTATTCGATTTTTGCCAGCTTTTTTTAGATAGAGACGATATGTACTGGTATGTGCCATGACATTACCGCCCGTGGCTCTGTTAGGGTCACCAAAGATAGCGTCTGGTGATGATTGTATCTGATTCGTTATCACTACTGCTATTTTGCAGGTTTCAGCAATTCTTAAGAGTATGTGCAACAATCTATTAATTCGTTGTTGTCTTTCTGACAAGACAGATCTACCAAGAAATTCGGCTCTATAATGCGATACTATGGAATCAACGATCATGATTTTTATATTGTGCAAAGTAATTACATTAGGAGATTCCTGAATAATCACTTCTTGATGTGAGCTATTGTATGCTTTTGCAACAATAACATTTTCAAGAGCAATGTTAGGATCAATTTTTCTTGCAGATGCAATAGATGCAATTCGTTCTGGTCTAAAGGTGTTTTCTGTGTCAACATAGAGAGCTCTAGATATATTGTATTCATCTTCGTTTTGCTGTACAGTAATACAAAGTGTATGACAAATCTGGGTTTTTCCCGTGCCGTATTCTCCGTATAGTTCAGTAATCGCTCTTGTTTCTATTCCTCCCCCCAGCAATTCATCTAAATTTTTTGATCCTGTGGTTATTCGATATTCTGATTTTCTCTTCTCGTAAATTTGATTTGCAGTTATGAAAGGCTTATCAAAGACACCGATGTCCTCTAATATTTCTCTTGCCCTGTTACAAAGTAATGTACATTTCTCTATGGCTATTCCAGTGGCTTCTGCAATATCTGTAGGGCCACGAATAACTAAGTCTCTAATGGATCTAAATCCAGCTTCCTTTAAAGAGGTTTTAGTTGCCGGACCAATGTCCTTTAATGAATCAATATCAAATATCCCTTCATTACCGTTGCTTGACAATTTGTATATATCAGATAATACCTAATAATTTGGTTTGATTAAATGTTGTTGTCAAGGGTATTCCAGAAAAGTTACTACGCGATCATTTTTTAGATAGAATTCTCTTTGCCAATTCTACTGTTCCTTCAATAGTGTGTTCTTCCGACTCGACAGGGAATACACTTCTTGAAACAAGTTCTTTTGTTGTATTCGGGCCTATGCTTATCAAAGCATCAATATTTGTAAGACTTTCAATAAAATTCGAAAGTATATTTTGCATTATCGAAAAGAAATAACGAACTGACGATGGGCTAGTAAAAATCATTACTTGTACTCTATTGTGCTCCAATTCTTTGGAAAAATCGATCCAGGTCCGATTTATTGTTTCTATTTGCGGATAATATATGTAAAATTCATCCAAGATTATTCCCATCGAATCTAATCTGTCTTTTAGAAAAGAATTTGAGGCACCACTCCTCGGTATCATAATTCGAGCACCGGACTTGAGCGACAGTTTTCTTATTAGTTTTAAAACACCATGGGAGGAATAATCGTTTGGCAGCCACTTTACAAAAATATTATTCTCCTCTAATTTTTTTCTTGTTGAGGGACCAATTGCAATTATATCACATTTCTTTAATTGTTCCTCCAAAAGGTGGGTTAAATTATTTTGTCTTATCATTTTTATGAAAAAATCAACAGAGTTAGGACTCATGAAGATATAATAATCATATTCTTTGGTGCAAATTTCAGAAAACTTTTCGGTAAAATAATGTGAGTCGACAGGAATTAGCTTCATAGTCGGTAAGGAGATTGGAGTACCGCCATCTTTTTTCACTACACGTGTAAATTCACTATTGTTTTTTTCTCCGCGTGTGATTGCAATTGTTTTGTTTAGGAAAATTTTACTCAATAGCAATATAAAATTTGCTTCTCATAAAAGCATTAGCATTAGGATTACTATTTTAGGATATTGATTTTTTTAATACATATGAGTTTGGAGAGAACCATTCTATTTTGTTTTGAATTCCAACTACATTTCCGATGATGATCATGGAAGGAGATTGAACTTTTTTCTGTTTAACTTTTGTTTCAATATTATCCAAATTTCCTATTATTACCTTTTGTTTATTTGATGTGGCATTTTCAATAATTGCAATTTTAGTCCTCTTTGTCAACCCTGATGTAATCAATTTTCTGGTAATGTAACGTAGGTGTTCCAAGCCCATGAAAATCACTATTGTGTCTGCAGCCTTCGTTACTGAGTCCCATCTTATAGACGATTTTTTTTTGTCAGTTGCCTCATGTCCTGTTAATACGATTAGAGAGGAAGAATAGTCCCTATGTGTTAATGGTATACCTGCATATACTGCGGCACCATTTAGAGAAGACACTCCAGGCACTATTTCATATTTTATATTTTTGGATGATAAAAATTCAGCCTCCTCGCCACCGCGTCCAAAAATAAATGGATCACCTCCCTTCAATCTCAATATTTTCTTACCATCATGTGCATACTTCAACATCAGTTCATTCGTAATACTTTGATTGGTAGTTGGATCACCGGATTCTCTACCAACATATACTTTTTTTGAACGTCGGGAAGCCATTCTGAGAATTCCTTTATTTACTAATCTGTCGTAAAGAATAACGTCACATTTTGATAGTAGTTTGAAAGTCTTCAATGTTAACAAATCCGGGTCTCCAGGCCCCGCACCGCAAATATACACTTTGCCCCTTGTATTCACTTTTGGCTGTTCCATTTTTCTAGTGCATGTCTCCAATCATTAGCAAAGTCTGCTGCTCCCCTTACCAGCAAATCATTTGCCAGCTCCCTTCCAACTTTCGATGAGTTTATTATTATATCAGATTTTTTTACATTAATTGCTTGCGAACCATCTGCAGAAAAGACGGATGCATGCAATACAATTCTTCTTGTTCTTAAATTAGGTAATGCTATTGCTCCAACAGGAAATCTGCAACCTGCATTCAAATACTGTATTAGAGACCTTTCAGCATCAATAGCATATCTTGTTGGTCTGTCTTCAAGCTTTTGTAAGATGCCGAGTGTTTTTTCGTTATCTTTTCTGCATACAATTCCTATTGCTCCTTGTCCCGGAGCAGGAATAAAATCAAGGTAATTAAACCTTTGAACGATCAGGTCACTCATATAAAGTCTTCTTAATCCAGCTTCCGCCAGAACAAGTGCATCGAAAGGTCCATTGATACATTTTCTTACACGACCTTCAACATTACCTCTTATTGGAACCACTTTTACGTTTGGGTTCTTCCTTTTTATTTGAACAGCTCTTCTTAAACTGCTTGTACCAACACTTGAATTAGGTTCTAATTGTTCAAGATTTAATTTTGATTTACCAATCAATACATCGTTTGGCTTCTCTCGTTTTAATATTGAGGCTATAACTAATTCATCATCAAGCTCAGTTGGTATATCTTTAATACTGTGGACTGCAAAGTCTGCTGTCTCCTCTAATACTGCTTTGTCAACTTCCTTTTCAAAAACTCCTTTTTCGTTGACTGAAAAAAGTAACTTATTCCTATTGAGATCTGCGCTAGATTTTATTTTAATAATTTCACATTTTAGGGATGGATTTAATTTGCGCAAATTACTCATCAAAATTTCAGTCTGGATTAACGCTAACTTGCTTCCACGTGTAGCAACTCTATAGCCTCTATTCACTATCCTTCACTTTTCTCAACGCCCTTGCAAACGCTTCAACAGTCTTGTCAATGTCATCATCATCATGCGAATAGGATATAAAGCAAGTTTCAAATTGCGATGGGGGGATGAATATCCCAGACTTAAGTAATTCAGTGAACAATCTCTTGTAAGAGAGCTGATTTGATTTTCTAACATTTGATGCATCTCTTATTTGTTCACCTGTAAAATATAGTTGGAACATAGACGAAATATTATTAATGCTGGCATTAAATTTTAGATTTTTTATGCAATCCTTAATTCCATTTGATAATGTATCAGAAAATCGTGAAAGCTTTGGATATAAATCATTCTTTACCTCTCTTAATTTTTCCAATGTTGATATTCCGGCCGCAGTGGAAATTGGATTTCCTGCATATGTACTTCCTTGAAACACAGTTCCCTTTGGCGATAACAATTCCATTATCTTTTTTTTCCCTACTATGGCTGAAAGCGGAAAGCCATTGCCAATTGATTTTGCAAGTGTCATAATGTCTGGTACCACACCAAAATATTCTGATGCACCACCTAGCGATAGTCTAAATCCAGTAACAACTTCATCAAAAATTAGTATAATCTCCTCTCTTTCACTTATTCTTCTTAATTTATTGAGGTAATCCTCCTCTGGGATTATGAGTCCCGTATTAGCTAAAACTGGCTCCACTATTACGCATGCAATATCATTGTCCAGTTTCACTATCTTTTCAAGTGCACTAATGTCATTGAATGGTAATACCAAAGTTTGGTTCATTGATTCTTCTAGATTGCCGTCATAAGAAGAGTTTGAAGCGCTTGACCCTGGATTAACCAAAACATAATCATATGCACCGTGATAACATCCATCAAATTTAACAACTTTTTTTTTCTTTGTGAAAGCTCTTGCTAATCTTATAGAATGCATAGTTGCTTCTGATCCAGTGTTCATTAGTCTTACCATTTCCATATTAGGAATCATTTCAATAATTAATTCAGCCAATCTGACTTCGTTTTCAGTAGGGATACAAAAAATGTTGCCCTTGTCAAGTTGTGTTTTTACAGCACTTACAATATCAAAATACGCATGCCCAAATATCACTGCACCATATCCGAGGCAATAATCGATTAGCGTATGATGTTCTCTCGTAATAATTTTTGAACCTTTTCCACACGAAGCAAAAAAAGGATACGGTTCATAGAAACGAACCGGACTATTGACACCACCAGGAATTATTTTTTTTGCTCTATCAAATAGAGAAGACGACAAACATTGATATCATGTTTTTGCAACTGTTATAATTGTATCTTTAGGAGCTGTTTAATATTTCTGCAATTTTTTTTGTATGATATGATATTATGATATCAGCTCCTGCCCTTTTGATACACGTTGTAAATTCCATTACTACTTCATCTTCATTGATCCATCCTTCACGCGCTGCCGCCTTCACAATTGAATACTCACCAGACACACTGTAGGCACATACTGGTAATAGGGTAGTTTGTCTGGTTTTGTAAATTAAATCAAGATACGGTAACGCTGGTTTTATCATTATGATATCTGTTCCTTCTTTAACATCCATCATTATCTCGTGTAATGCTTCATTCGTATTATGAAATGGCATTTGGTATGATTTCCTATCTCCAAATGAAGGGGTAGAGTGAGATGCATCTCTAAATGGTGTATAAAGATTTGATGATAATTTTGCCGAATATCCAATTATTCCAACATTATTGAAATTACCATTGTCCAGGGATTTTCTTATGCTTT
The DNA here is from genome assembly GCA_036258455.1 of Nitrososphaeraceae archaeon. GTDB lineage: Archaea > Thermoproteota > Nitrososphaeria > Nitrososphaerales > Nitrososphaeraceae > TA-21. Next base: position 6,329 of record DATADQ010000164.1, read on the forward strand.
TTACTTGACCGTCCATCATGGCAGAAGGAGCCACAAAATCGGCTCCGGCTTCGGCATGACTTGTCGCAATCCTCTCTAGCACTTTTAAACTTTCGTCATTGCTTGTAACACTATTCTTAATAATCCCGCAGTGACCATGTGAAGTATATTGACACATGCATACATCGGTTATCGTTACGATTTTTTCGCCAAAATTTTGTTTTAATGATTTAACAGATTTTTGAACAATACCATCATTACGATAAGCAGTAGTTGCTCTGTCGTTTTTGGATTTTGGAATTCCAAAAATCAAAAATGTTTTTACTCCCAAATCGTACAACTCTTGAATGTTTTTGAGTAGATTTTTTAAAGGGATCCTGAATATTCCTGGCATCATCTCTATTTCTTTAGCATCATCAATTCCTTCTTGAACAAAAACAGGATAGACAAGATCTTTGACAGATAATCTTGTTTCCTGCAACATTTCGCGTATTGCGGATGTCCGTCTTAATCTTCTTAATCTTATTTTTGGAAATCCGTTGAACTCATAGTCTTCATTTTGGTTCATAATTAAAAATCCTTGATACTATATTCAGCACATCTTCATTTTTTTCTGTGTTTCCAATTTCTTTTCTGAAATTATTCATAGGTGTCGATAATATGCCCTCGACTATTGCATAAGACAACTGCTCCATTATTTCAAATTCCTTCGTACCTTTCATGATACCGAGCATCCTAGCTGCTTTTGATAGTTCCCTATTTCTCACTTCATCTACTATTTTGAATATTGAGACCACAAATGGTTCTGCTTTAATTTTTCTAAATAACAGATCGATCGATTGCATTCCACTCTGTATCATTTTTTCAGCCATTTTGATTTCTTCATGTCTACGCTTCAAATTTCTGTCTACTATTTCCGCAATCTGATCTATATTAACTAATTTAATCCCCGATATTGTTGCAACCCTGTCGTCCACGGTTCTAGGATTGGAAAGATCAAATATCATCATTCCCTCATTTTTCTTACCACATTTGAAAATTCTATCGTAAGTAATTAGATAATATGGTGCAGTCGTCGAAACAAAAATGATATCCGTGTTACCAAAATTATGAAGAGCATCTTCAAACTTTACAGGATTTCCACCAACGGTGCTTGAAAATGATCTTGCTCGTTCAAAAGTCCTGCTTGCAACATCAAAGTTCACCTGTCTCTTTTTGAGTGATTTTGCAATAAGCGTTGCTCCCTCACCTGTACCAATTAGCAGTACTTTTTTATTCTGGAAATCATCAAAATACTCCTCAGCCAAATTAACCGCCATTGACCCTATTGATATACTCCCTTTATTCAGACCGGTATTGGTTCTAATTCTACTTCCAACCTTTATTGCGTGTTCGAAGATTATAGGAATAAGAGTATCAACATAGCAATTCTGACGAGAATATTCAAATGCCCTCTTAACCTGACCCAAAATTTGATCCTCTCCTACTACTAGTGACTCGAGTCCTGATGATAATCTAAGGAGATGATTAATCGCGCCTTTATCTTGATCGATTTCAGCAAGCTCAAATGACAAATCTTTGACTTCAGTAATATTCCTCCAACTCTCAAAGATCTTTTCGACATCTATTTTTTCTAAAGCTAGAAAGAGTTCTATTCTATTGCATGTCTGCAGAATCACACATTCTCTTATGTCGCCGCTGGTCAGAAATATTCGGTACGCTTTGCTTATATCCTTGAATGTAAATTTTTCAAGAATATGAATTGGAGCATTCTTGTGGGTTATTCTCACATTCAATAGCTTTAATTCATCTGTAATTACTGAATTCATGTTTTACTCATTTTTTCCCAATTTTTTAACATGTGTAATGCAGTCATTTTTGCTTCGTCGAGCTTATTTGATCTTAACAAATATTGGATATTTTTATCTTTTATTAATGAATATAAAAATTCCTTTCGTTCTTTCACAGTATCTATTTCTTGCTTTGCCCTCTTACGTGCATATTCCTGTAAAATGATGTTGCTAATATCTGAATCATTGATAATTTTGTGCAACATCCTTTCTATTTTCATTCTTATTTTTCTAGCCATTATTGGACTCTTTCCAGAAGTTGAAATGGCTACTTGTATTAGACCCTCAACATTTACCAAGGACGCATATGAAAAATCGCTTATACTTGGATCATCAGCTGCATAAACGAGCGCACCCATAGTTCTCCCTTTTTCTACTAGCTTTTTATTCAATTCTTTATCATCAGTTGCAGCCAAAATTAAGAAAATATCACTGAATCCATCGAGAATTGAAACATCATTGATTCTCTTTTTTATTAATCTTAATTTTCCATCATCATTCATTTTTTTGAGTTCCTTATTTAGCCTGCCAGTTATTATAATTATTTGGCACTGTTGATCCAACAAACCATGTACTTTACGTAAGCCTTCAGTACCGCCTCCTATTACAACTGCTTTTTTGTTGGTTACATTAAGATCGATTATCAACTATTAGCACCTGATGTGAACTATGGATTTGATGCTCATGTATTTATTTAATCATTCCATAGAATTTTTTGTGGCAAAATTAATATTATTTTCATTTTGAAAGATTCTTTACCTCTATAGACCATATCATATAGTATAAATACAATAACGACGTTATAATTCTTAATGACATCAGATCTGAATATGGATTATAGCAAGTATGACTTTAAGGATTCAACTGAGATGTACGTATATTTAAGTAAGAAGGGCCTTTCGAGGGGAACCATTGAGGAGATTAGCAAACTTAAGGGGGAACCAGATTGGATGCGAGAATTTAGATTACGATCTTTTGAAGTTTTCCTTAGCAAACCCATGCCGAACTGGGGTGGCGATCTATCACATATTGATTTTCAGAATATTTACTATTATGCAAAGGCATCTGACAAACAAAGCAAAAGCTGGGAAGATGTTCCAGAATCCGTAAGAAATACCTTTGAAAAATTAGGTATTCCTGAAGCAGAAAGAAAGTTTTTGGCTGGAGTTGGCGCACAATACGAGTCAGAGGTTGTGTATCATAATCTCCGAGAGGATTTGGAAAAGCAAGGAGTGATATTTGTAGATACTGACACTGCTGTAAAGAAGTACCCTGATATTTTAAAGAAGCACTTTGGTAAAGTTATTCCTCCAGAAGATAACAAATTTGCGGCTTTAAACAGTGCTGTATGGTCTGGTGGATCATTCATATATGTTCCACGAAATGTAAAGATTGATTTGCCTCTACAAGCGTATTTCAGAATCAATGCGGAAAATATTGGCCAGTTTGAAAGAACCCTTATAATTGCTGATGAAGGGGCAGAAGTCCACTATATAGAAGGATGTACAGC
>DATADQ010000165.1:0-4170 GCA_036258455.1 Nitrososphaeraceae archaeon
ATTAGTATAATGTGGTATTAGTGTTCCAACTATTGTTTTTACAGCATTAGTTTTAGCCTTGAATCTATCCAAAGCTTCTAGGAGTTGGATTGTCTCCTCTTTGGATAAGGTGACAATACAATCCACGTCATTTACTATCTCATAGTCTGGTCCACGTTCAAAGAGAATATGGTCATTTCCTTTAACTGCTATTTCGTTATGACCTTCAAACTTCGCAATAGTTCTTTCCTTAATGCCGTCAGAAAAATCCTCTGATAAAACCTTAAACATTCTATGATATCCGTGTGGTGTTTTGGTTTGCATTGTCTTGCCGATTTTATCTTGCAACACTGCGGGAAGATCAGGAACTATTTTATTCCAAAATGTGGATTCGCATTTGTCACCATCGGTGTCTATTCCGAATTCTGTATTATTAATGGCAATAGCGATGCCATTTGCTTTTGGTATGCGGCCGTCGCCGTTTGAAAACCATAAATCTATTTCACTGGTGGTTGCCAGCTGACTGCGTCTGTGTTCATATTCTATGATTGGAATCTTGTCCTTTAATGGAATAATAGGAAGGCGACGATCAGTGAGCTTCTTTGCTTCTGCGATTAGGGGGTACTCCTGATTCATTTCCTCCTGATCACTTCCTTTCGTGTGTTAGCCAAATTACCTCCATCTGCAGGTATCGCTATTGAGATTCTATTTCTAAGGTAGGCCGGAAAGTTATCCATACTTGTTTTCACATCTTCAAAACTATTTTTGAAACTGTGATCTTGTCCACATTCTGTGCATATCTGAGGTTCGAAAATTAAAGATAGTTCGTTTTCAATTTCTTTTTCAGATAGAGTGAAACATTTTTTAACTTTATCCCTTTTATTATTATTGCCAAGCATTTTTCTTTTTTTCCTCCTAATTCTACTTCGTCATTTATCTTCGAATTTCTTGATGCAGTCCTTGCAAAGGTTCAACGTAATTTCCTTACCTTGGCCCACATTTACCTCAATATCAATAGTCGCTTTTTCAAAACATCCAACTGCTTCACAAATACCGTTATTAGATACAAGGTCTAGTATTTGATCGTGGTCTGTAGGCATCATGTCTATGGCCTCCCAGATTCGCTTGATTGCAGGGTCTCAAGTCTACGATCAGGCGAATCTTGACGATTACTTCTTTTCAACTTAATCAGTTCCACTATAAGTTGATCATATGTCTGGTTCTTTCTACCGATTTCCTTTAACTGTTCCCTTGTTGTGCTTTTTAATAATATTGTGCTATTCTTTAGCATAACAATAGTATAACATATATAATACATATATACAATTGATCGAACTAGTATGATTTTCTATACTAATGAACGGGTTGAACACTTGTTTAATTATATTTGCACGCATCAAGGCTGTCTTACTGAAAAGGCTGTTGATGGTGTCAAGGAGCATATGGCCAGGAGTACTTTTTTCAAAAACTTAGAGATATTAAAGGACCAAAAACTGATAAAGGTGGTTAATGTCAATAAGAGAGATCATAGGCTTTATCCATATACTGATTTGCTGATTTCTGTTCCAGAAGAGTTAGATGAATTTAAAGATGCATTTTTCGTATTAGTAGAAAGGGTAAAACAGTATAACAAATTGAAGATTGAAGCATTGGATAAGAACCGTCAAAAAGGTGAAGTTACAGATGAGCACATACATGACTCAGTTGATTTTGTCCACAAGAAAGGAACAGTTTCAGACTCCATCATCTTGCTTTACCAGCATTTGGTTGGAATGTGTATTCTAGCTGGTATTTTTATATGGCCTACAAAAGTCAACGATAGTAAAGCAATAAATAAAGTGTACGAAGTTGCTTTTTTAAGGCTACAGGAAATACAGCAAAAATTGGCTGAGCTCTTTCCTCCTGGATATAACTATCCCCTCACTAAAAAGTTAGTCGGAGATTTATTTCAGTTGGAGCCACATAAGTTAGACTTTGTTGCTAGAAGTTTTTACGAATTAGGACTAAATAAACAAATTGAGCCGGTACTAGACTCTCTATGGGAAATTAGCAATAGCTCAATTCCTTTTAGCCGATATGCTGCCTTTCCACTTTCTTTAAGCAAAGGATCAGTTAGAAATGGTAAACTAGTGAAATGGAAGGAGGTCTTAAAAATAGCAGAGAGAAAGACCCTACAGCACAGTTCTAAAAAATAGATGTATTTTTACAATTCCTTACTTATCAGGACTTCGGGTTTAATATGTGCCAGTTTAGGATTTTGTTGTATTAGAGACATGATTTGACTCATTTGTTCTTTCATAGCTTGTATTTCTAACTCCTTATCTTGTTGTAACTTCTTTACCTGTTGCTTTATAGATTCTTCCTCTATTATCCTGTTTGCTAGCTGAGCCTGTAATTGTTCTACTCTTGGGACATCCTTTATTTTTTCTTCAATTTCTGATATTTTCTTTTTCAATCTATATTCTTCGTTAATCGTCAGAGCATCAACCGCCTTCATATATTCTAAGACTATTTTTTCTCTTGATTTATCATTGTTTGCATCGTAATATACACGATCCAAGTTACGTTTATGTCGTCCCATCAATAACTCCTTAAATGAATAATTAACATCAGAGTTCATTAATGCAGTATTAAAAAACTTTCTCAAACTGTGGTCTGGTTGGAGTTCATCAAAAGGTAGGCCAGCCTTTCTCAAGAGAAACTTCATCTGTTTGTTTATGACTGATTCTAGTAATGGTTTAGGTCTATTAGTTTCTCTTGAAAAGGTAGCAAATTTGTTGCGTATGAGGAATGACTCATCTGTTATCCTTTCACTTTGCTTCCTTCTATATTCTAAATACTCATCGATTGCGGCCATACATTCGGGAGTAACTGGGGTATTATAGCAGTCCCTTTTTGAGTCAGCATAAACAGTCAAGATGCCAATATTATTTTCATCCAATTAAAATCCAATTTTTTTAGGTGTTTCTTCCTCAAAGTCTTAATGGCACCTACTCTAACCCCGGCGGAAACCATAAGCAAAATAAGACATCTATCTCTAGGATCAGCTAAAGATAGGAGCTTTATGATCTCTTCCTTGGTATAAGATCTTAAATTATTAGTGACTGGCTCTGGACAATACTTTATAATTTTTTTCCGATTTAGTACTATATCGTTATACATAAAAAAAGACTGAATACCTGAAAGATATGTCTTAACAGAATTTACACATATTTCCCCGCATTTTGCTTTACCTGCAGTTTGTTTAGCCACCTTTCTAAGATGCAAAACATTTTACTATCATAGGAGCTAATTGTTCTGGTTTTAACTGAATCAAAGCATCAGGATTGGTACCATGGTATCTACAGAATAATGAAAGATGGATTGCATAGCTTTTCTTCGTAGATTGACTATTGAATTGTTCTAGCCATAATGAACAGGCCTTGTACTTCTCTAACATCAAGCTATTAGTAGCACTCATTTCTTGCTGTATATGCAGCACTAAGGTCTATTAAATGTAGTAATTGGTATAGTTAAAAGGTACAAACCTGATTGATTTGCAGTGACTTACTAAAATAAAAGAAGCTGATCAACTGAGACTCCGTGACCACCTCCTCGTATACAAGTTTTAAACGGTGCATGATATAATATAATTCCAGTAATCAGCTACAATGGAAATCCTTGGAAAAGGTTTTCTCCTGAGTGGAATCGAGCTTGCAAAGGAGTTTGTACTGGAGAATGGAAGCCCTGAGGAACATAACGAATTCTATAGAGTCTCCGGTATCAATCGAAAACAGTAATAGTTGGACAACAGGGAAAATAATCAAGATCAAGACACATTGGAAATCCTAGCGAAACTTAGAATATATTCGCTGACTTAGATTCTTTTATTTCCACTTATAGTATCCTTCTTTCTCTTGCCTTGCTTAGACAAGTGTTATTAATACTTGCAGAATACATATTTGCCCCACGTTTCATGTTTTTCGAGTCACATGGTGTCCTGTGTGTCTCTGTCAGGATTAGTGTAGAATTATTAGGAATTATAAGGGGATGTTTCTTAATTAAGGAACACATATGAATTCTCAATGCAATAAACAAACGCTGCGGAAAAATAACAGCTTGTATGATTACCCAAAAAATAATATCAGCTTATCCACATAGATGATATTTAGACAGACACACTTAAAGGGAAATAAAAGCAAATCATTAATA
>DATADQ010000166.1:0-3477 GCA_036258455.1 Nitrososphaeraceae archaeon
AGTAATTTTGCACTTACATCCTTTGTCCTTTAGTATCTCTAGCTGCTCGTCATATGAGTTTACGAACTTTCCCTGAATTGACAGGCCGGTAGCAAATACCCTATTTAGATCGCTTTTGTGCTGATAATTTCTTTTCTTCATCTCGATGACAAGTTCTTCATGCCTAAGATATAGAGCTGCCAATTTCCCCTTCCATCGTAGAGTTTCAGGGTGTCTGGAATAACCAGATTTATTTTGTGTCAAAATATTCCATAGTCCGTGCAATTCACGATGCTCACCAAGTAGATGTTTCGTGCATAATTTATTTGCAGGAAGGTCCCAAATTCTCATATCTTAATTATTTCACCAATTCGAGAAGTTAGTACTTTATCATTATCATTATTACCATACCTAATATTAATCCGTACATCAAATGACCGATAAGACTGGCAATTGAAGGTAAATGGCCTAACTTATGATCCCACACAGGATAGCCCGTTATCAGCTTGTGTATCGGTACAAGTGTGGCAATCCAAAGAACAAAACCATACGCCACTGATAACATCAAGATGTAATCCTGCGTAATAGGAACGTAGAGAATTGATAGCATGAATGGAAACGCGATACCTGCCAATGATCCATTTAGGAAATGCAGAAAGAAAATATATTTGAAACTAATTTTTTCCGGAGGAATATGGAAAAATCTAGTAGAAAGTAATTGATTTTCATGCCATTCAAATACTCCCAGCAATCCCCATTTTCTCCATGAGGGGATTTCGGTAACTGTCATTACCGCTGTAGCTACTATTCCTGAAACAAGACCACTAAAAATGGTATCTGCAGCTGAGAAAATCATTTTTTAATTGTATTACTAACCTTTGGCCCGTGTTTTGTGACCTCTCTGATATTGGGAAGAATACCACTTAACTTTATCCCTTTCAAAAATTTTACTTTTTTGAGTTTATCATTTTGGTTTTTTATTGTTATTGATTCAATTCCGATACCACCAACTAGTATAGGAGGAAAACTTATCCTTGACTCTGATATTTTATTTATCAATTTATTTGTAGCATCGATATTCTCACCTAAAGTTATTGAGATCATAATCAAATCAGGATTAAATTTATCTGCAAAAGATATGATTCCGTCAGAAGGAACAGAAGGTGCAATGTTGGAGACAGAATATCCTTTACTTCTTAGGAAAGATTCGATCACCATACAACCCAAACTGTGATATTCACCTTCAGGCGTACATATCAAGATCTTGAGAGCTTTTCTATTCGCTACAGTAATCCTTGACACCCTTTCATTTATTGTTTTTACAAGTGTATGCGCAGCACTACTACAGACATGCTCTGTGGCGACATCCAGTCTACCCTCTTTCCACAACTCTCCCACTTTGTACATCACAGGCGTCAACAATCTTTCGTAGAATTTAACAAGTCCAAAAATTTGAGAATATCTATCAAATATATCAACCAGAGAATTGGTATCATTTCTTATGAGAATCTCCAGCATTTTTTCTTTCATGGTAAATTCCATTTTTTCTGCATCCGAAGAATGACAAGCAATAAACGTAACTACGTTTGGGTCCTTTTGAAACTCTTTTGGAATATCCTCAAGAACTACTTTAGAAGATTTACCCAGATATTTGACAATCTTTTGCCTTACTCTTCCATTCTTCTTATCCCATACGTTCCTTACAAGATAAGCATATGAATGGCCTTTCACTTTTTTATCCCTGATAAATACCAATCTAGTACACTTGATTCTCTAATAAAGAACGAAGTAAGTAATTGATTTATGTGAAGTTATCGGCATTCGTAAGCAAGTGATCTTTCCATGTTCTGACATTTTTAACACTTACTATAGACAATGGATTCCTATCTTGTGAAACAGATTGTGGGAAGAGGCAATAACCAAACCTGCTATTGCTGCGCCTATGCAATTTCGAATTGTCATGACATACCCTGGAGGTGATGCAAGAACTGATGTCCCGAATATTAGATAGAAATTATCAAGGAGCCAAAATGTCAATGTAATCCATGCAATAATCCCAGCTATTATCGACCCTAGTCTAGCACCTTTATGTATAAAGAATATTGAAAAAGCTATGCCAAAATACCAAAGGCCTGCCAGTACCATCCAAATGGGCTGAAAGATTTCTATTCTCGCATCCAACAAGTAGTACGTAAATCCTATAATTGCCAGCGCTATAGTAGAGGCTAATAATATTCGTTTATTCAAACATGAAGATGTTCTCTCTTTTTTGATTATTCTCTCATTTTCAGTTTGCTCATTCCTTGCTATTTTAATTGAGTTATCAAAGTTCTTTAAACGAAGTGGAATAATGTCTGCAATAGAATTGTTTTTTACTATTGCCTCATGTTTGAGACTGTCGATAAGGGGCCGTGCCAGCGATGCTTTCACAGGTGTAATGAGATCAACCCAGTAAGAAGAAAGTCTAGGTGTTAAGAATGGTATGATAATGATTTTAATCGATTTTTTTAGGGTTTTGCCATATTGTCGCATCATATCCAAGTAAGTGAGGATCTCCGGTCCACCGATATCAAATGTTTTGGACTTTGTTTCATTCGTTTCTATAGATCCGACCAGATATTCTACTACGTCATCGACCGCAATTGGTTGGCATTTGGTCAATACCCATTTTGGACACACCATCAAAGGTAACCTTTCTACAAGATATTGCAACATTTGAAAAGAACCGCCCCCTTGTCCCAAGATGACAGCTGCTCTAAATATTGTAACAGCAGCATTAGATTTCTTTAGAACCTCCCCTACCTCTGTTCTACTTCGCATATGATTCGATAATTCTTGATCGGGTGCATATGTTAAGCCCCCAAGGTAAATTACTCTCGATACTCCGGCTTCATTCACTGCCCTTGCAAAATTTTCTGCGGCAACTCTATCACGCTCTGCAAATTTTTTCCATTCCTTTGATGATCCTTCCATCGAATGTATAAGATAAAATGCAACATCAATACCAGTTAAGGCCTTTACTAATTGAGGATAGTTTTGAGCATCAGCTTGCACAAATTCCAAATTATCTCTGTCATTCTGAAAATAGCTTGAAAGTGACTGTGCTTTTCTTGTCATACATCTTATACTCCAGTTGGTTATGCTAGGGGAGACCAGCAACCTTCTAATAAGTCTGCGACCAATAAATCCACTAGCCCCAGAGACTAGGATCCTAATTTTCTTTTGCTTAATTGCATCGATACTGTATTCAGTACCCGTATCTAGTCTGTTCGATTCCAAGTAATTTCTATCCATCTCGTTATTAGCAGTTTCAGCGAAGTCATTTGCGCTCCTTATTTGGGTTTAAAGTGGGAATCAACTAATTCCCCTTAATTCTGGCAGCTAAAAGCTTTCGCGTTGAGAGCTTTACTCCTGTCATTCTTCCTGCCAGTAATCCAAAGACAGCACCATAGACTAGATGGAATAGCAGTGACGCTCCCAATACTAGATAATACAGTC
>DATADQ010000167.1:0-3023 GCA_036258455.1 Nitrososphaeraceae archaeon
GGTAGGAGGAACCTACAAGATGTCTTTTACAAACTTTACCACTCAAAAGAGCATGTCATTTGGTGGAGAATACCGTGAGCTGGTTGAAAACGAACGCTTACGTTATACGGATAATTTTGATGACCCAAACTTATCTGGAGAGATCCAAGTAACTGTAACCTTGAAGAAGGTTTCACTAGGAACAGAAATGACTATTGTACAGGAAGGTTTGCCCACTGTCATTCCTCTTGAAGCGTGCTATGTAGGCTGGCAGCAATCATTGAATAATCTAGCAAAACTAGTTGAACCTGAAATCCCAGAGTAAAGATCTTCGTACTTGTCTGAAGTAAAACGTATATTAATTTTGGGTGCAGGATTTGGAGGATTAACAGCTGCTAATTTTTTGCAGAAAAATCTTTCCTCGTTATCAGAATCAGTAGAATATCAAATTAGTATTATCGATCAAAAAGACTATTTTATGATGGGGCTTGTCAATTTATGGATCTTAAGTGGGATAAGAACACTTGAAGAATCTAAAATTGATTTGAATAGGCTGGAAAAACGAGGAATAAGGTATCTGAATAATAAAATAACGAGAATTGATATAGCTTCAAAGACTGTTAATATAACAGGATCTTCAACTCCTAAGATAAAATATGACTATCTGATAATAGCATTAGGTACCGAGTATGCTGTTGAAGAAGTAAATGGTTTTCTAGAAAATGAAGGCTTTAACCTGTATGATCCAGAACAAGTTCCAAAACTAAGAGAAACAATTCTTTCACTAAAGAAGGGTAGAATAGCAATATGCATAGCATCTATTCCATATAAGTGCCCCCCAGCGCCATATGAGGCATCTTTACTAATTAATGATATTTTAGTTAAGAATGGCACACGAGACTCAATTGATATCGATATTTATACACCAACTCCGATTTCTTTACCCGTAGCTGGAGCAAAAGTTAGTCAAGATGTTATTAACTTACTTAGTAATAACCATGTAAATTTCCATCCGTTACATAAAATACAAACAGTACTAGATATGGAAAAGATAGAGTTTGAAAATGAAAACTCGGTAGATTATGATCTGCTTATACTAATTCCTCCTCACAAAGTATCTGCGATAGTAAGGAATTCTGGTCTCATTGCACAAGGGGAAAATTGGATTAATGTTGACAAGTTCAGTCTTAAGACAGATTATGAAAATGTTTTTGCAATAGGGGATGTAACAGAAATTAAGGTGAATGAAAATGTGGCTATTCCCAAAGCCGGAGTATTTGCGGAAGCTCAAGCAAAAGTAGTTGGCCAACAAATAGTAGATGATATCGTAAATGATAAGGACAAACAATCGTCCCCACGATTCGATGGGAAGGGTTTCTGTTTTATGGAAGTTGGAAATGCTAAGGCAGGATATGTTGCTGTGGATTTGTATCATGAACATGGTCCTGCAACTCTTCTTGAACCCCCATCTGAAGAATCATACAAAAAGAAATTAGATTTTGAAAGAAGTAAGCTTAATGAATGGTTCTCATCATAATCTGCTCCTCTTTCTATTCATCTTATTTTCTATAGAAGAATACGACCCCGAGTACTTAACGGGCCCGTCGGGATTGAACCGCCCATGTACTAGGGTTCTATTACTTAGTATTTAGCTTTTCTTTTGTTAGGTCAGGAATTTTCTAGAAATGACAAAAACAATTTCTGATGATTACCCGACTTTGGAATCGATATTAATCTTCGAATACCAGTTACAAACTAATGATAATTTCGATAGTTCTAGTTTGATACCCTTGTATATCAATTTACGAATCGCTAAGTCCAGCGATTTATTTTATCTTTTTGAGCATATCCTCAATTTTTTCTTCTAAACTAAGGATCTTATTCAACATGGTTTTATTACGCTCCTCCAGATCTGCAATGTGGGTTAGAAATTCATCCTGTTTCTCTGAAATTTTTTTCTGTCGATTGTAGACCCACCATGTTATGACAGCACCAATCACTATGCCTGCCACTAGACCAACCCAGGTACTCCCTGCGTTAGATATATCCATATCCTTGGTACAGTCGCCACCGAATATGTTCCGTAGTTCATACATGCACCCCCAAAAGGAAAGAATTTCAAACATCCTAGCATTATAACGATAACAGTTAGTGTTATAATTTGCGCCTTAATGTCCAACTTGACCCTAAAGCAGGTAAATAGAATTGCCCTTCTATTATACAACGGACATGCACTACAATATAATGACCGAGTCACTACCCACGACGCTATCGGTTCTAAAACGAGGTTCTGATATAAGGATGGATCGCTAAGCTTTAAGGCTTTTCTTCTTTTAAGGAATTTGAATCATAACTTGTTTTTATGGGTGGATAGATTTGTGGCATGGCTAATTGATTTTATTATAGTATCAATAGGTTTAGTTATTTTGTTTGCATTATTAGCAATTCCATTTTGGCTTTCCTATTATAGTAACGATATGGCCTTAGAGCACAAAAACTTTGAGCCGTTTCACTATCTTTTGTCAAGCCTTGATTTCTTAGGATATTGGACTTACTTTGAGCACACAAGCGGACAATCAATAGGCAAGAGACTTTTGAATATAAAGACCACAGATATGTCTGGCAAGAGTGTTGATACCAAAAGTGCTTCATTAGAAAGTTTTGGCAAATCATTCTTACTCCCGATAGACGTAATCTTAGGATGGCTTTTTACTAATAATAAGAGACAGAGAATTTTTAATAAAATAAGTAATACTATAGTAATCAAGTTAAGGCCTAGAGAGGAACTGACCGAGAATATTAGATACAGAAAGGACTAGCTTGGTGTCGCCAACTGAGACCTACTTGAGAACTAATTTCATTCCGGGCCTGTCGGGATCTGAATGAAACTTCATTTGAATCTACATTTGAATCTACATTAAGAATAAATTTCAACATAGTGCTGACCGTCAGGAGTAATATCGATATCGGTGCAAAAATAAGAGTCTACTATATGGTAATAAAGTAGATATAATATTTAATCGTTGTTTTTCAAATTCTCATTA
>DATADQ010000168.1:0-12612 GCA_036258455.1 Nitrososphaeraceae archaeon
GGTCAAATGGATCAAAACCCTTATTACTTGTAGGGCCTCCAGGGGTGGGCAAAACATCGTTTGTTCATGCATTGTGTCGTGAATTTGATATAGATCTTATTGAATTGAACGCAAGTGATACTCGCAATAAGAACATGCTTGCTCAAGTAGTTTTTCCCATATTTTCAAATGCTAGCCTTACCGGAAAAAACTTCCTCCTTTTTCTAGATGAAATTGATGGAATTTCAAATAGGGAAGATTCAGGAGGGCTAGACTTCTTGATCGATCTTTTTAAAGAGCCATCAATTAGGGTAGTAATGGCTGCAAACAAGTTAAATGAAGCAGTAAAGAAAATTTCAAAGGTATCAAAAACAGTAACATTCTTACAAGTCCCTCCAAGGCTTTCAATGCTCTATTTGGATAAGATTCTTAGAATTCAAAATTCTTCAATGAAGGTTGAAGACAGAATTGCACTAGTCAGGAATTGTTTTGGTGATATTAGATCGCTTTTGAATGCAGCGCAGGTCATGAAAGCCGGATATTTGACCACGAGAATTCAGGGGCTTGATATCGATATTGAAGAGATGATAAACCAATTCTTTTCTGCCAAGACTTTTAATGAAGCGTTGGATATCGTTCAGCAGGCTGACATCTCATACTCGGACCCCAGGTTTGGACAGTCATCTGAAGATAGGCGCAAAGATATTCTTGCTGCATTTTTCTCCAGCACTGTTATGTCAAAGATTGACATGGCTACAATTTCAATACTCTTAGACAGATTGTCAGAATTGGATGTAATCTTGAGTAGGTCTTTGGCCATGAGAAACTGGAAAATCCTGAGATATTTTCCATTAATACTAACCAGATCATTATTTTATCAGTCCCGAAATAAGTATATTCGTTACAATAGGTATAGCATAGGCTTTGAACATATGGGCATCTATTCAAGGGCCCAAGGATTGAAAAAGGCATTTCGAGCACTTGCACAATATTTCCATACTTCGAGAAGTAGTTTTGGTTGTTTTTACTTTGAAGCATTAAGACGGATCCTATCAGATATAGGTGAATATGAGGATTTGATTCGGAGTACCATTAAATCAGAAAAGGAGGCTGATGTCATAGTGAGAGAAATTTCAAGAGCAGAGCAAGTACCTCAAAGATAAGGTAACATAGTATAGCCTAGCTTAGGAAAAACAAAAATCATTCGATTGACTCCAATACACTAGTCTGAATAATTAACAATGTGTTGCATTTCCAGTTCTGCACAAAAGAAATAGAAAGACATTAAACCTGCATAAATTTTATATTCCTTATGTCTAGCGAGTACGAACAGAACGTTGGAAAACTTCTTGCAGAAAAAATTGAAAAATATGAATCAACGAAAAACGATCCCAACGCTCCAAAATACGAACTCGAAAGCCTTCTGTCTGAAATTGAATCGTTAGAATCGTTATATGAAAATTATAATCTTGGCATGAACTACTTCCGACGGGCAAGAGGCGGAAGGACAGGACTGAGAGAATAAATCTCTACCCAAGGGAAAATAATCAAAGAAATAACTAAAATAAGGCATAGATCCCATATTTAGTTAACAAGTTATAGGTTTAGCTATAATGAATTTATATGCGAATAGATGCTGTTTAAAATTGTTATGCATGATGAAAAGATAAACCGGCTACATGAAATGAAAAAAAAAGCAGAGCTAGGTGGAGGCCAAGAAAGAATTGAAGCTCAACACACAAAGGGTAAATTAACTGCAAGGGAGAGACTGGATTTACTGCTAGACAGTAATTCTTTTATTGAAATAGACAAGTATGTCGTGCACAGATCAACTGATTCTGATACAGCAAAATATTATGGTGATGGTGTCATTACGGGTTTTGGTACTATCAACGGAAGGCAGGTCTTTGTTTATGCTTACGATTTTACAATTCTTGGTGGATCGCTCGGTGAAATGGCTGGCAAAAAAATTGTAAAGTTAATGGATAATGCAATTAAGGTTGGCGCACCGCTTATCGGTATTTTGGATTCAGGAGGGGCAAGAATCCAAGAAGGGGTAATGAGTCTCGATGGATATGGCGATATATTTTTTAGAAATACTATGGCCTCGGGTGTTATTCCACAAATAACAGCAAGCATTGGCCCATGCGCAGGCGGAGCAGTATATTCACCTGCGATGACAGACTTTGTTATTATGGTCGAAAATATTGGTCAAATGTTTGTTACAGGTCCTGAAGTGGTAAAAGAAGTTCTCAGCCAGGAAGTATCTTTTGAAGACCTGGGCGGAGCAAGAACCCATTCAACAAAATCTGGCGTTGCTCATTTTGTAGCAGAAAATGAATATGAATGTATGGATAAAATTAAGAAATTAATCTCATTTATACCTCAGAATAATCTAGAAACATCACCTGTATCTGAGTCACAGGATGATTCAAATAGACTTGAACCAGAATTTTCAAAAATACTACCAGAAAATCCTTATGAACAATACGATATGAAGCAAATTATAAAAATACTAGTTGACAAGGGGGATTTTCTAGAAGTACATGAACATTTTGCAGAAAATATCCTAGTCGGTTTTGCAAGGATTGACGGAAAGACAGTTGGAATAGTTGCTAATCAACCAATGTATCTTGCTGGTGCATTGGATATCAATTCTTCAACAAAGGCAGCACGTTTTATACGTTTTTGCGATTGTTTTAACATTCCAATTGTTACTCTAGTTGATACTCCAGGTTACTTGCCAGGCACAGACCAAGAACATAATGGCATAATACGTCATGGAAGCAAGTTGCTTTATGCGTATTGTGAAGCTACAGTTGCTAAGGTAACATGTATTGTTGGAAAGGCTTATGGTGGTGCATACATTGCGATGGGAAGTAAGAATCTGAGGGCAGACATAAACTACGCATGGCCGACCGCAGAAATTGCAGTGTTGGGTCCAGAGGCTGCCATAACCATAGTACACAGAAAAGCTCTCAAGAATTCTAAAAATCCAATAGAAATTAAAAAGAAACTGGCAAAAGAATATCGAGAGAAATTTGCAAACCCGTACATTGCAGCAGAAAAAGGAATAATCGATCTTGTTATCGACCCGATTGAAACTAGAATAATGATAGTAAAGGCTCTTAACGTATTCCAGAACAAAAGAGAGTCAAGACCAGTGAGGAAACATGGAAACATCAATCTTTAGAGGAGATTTGAAATGGGGAAGTTAATATCAAGTATATTGATTGCAAACAGAGGCGAGATAGCCCTCCGGGTGATTAGAGCTTGCAAGGAATTGAAGATAAAATCCATTGCACTGTATTCTGATGAAGATTTAAGATCGAAGCATGTAAAGAGTGCCGATGAAGCCTACTATCTTGGTCCTCCAGCACCGACCAAAAGCTACCTTAACATGGACAAGATCATCGAAATTGCTGAAGGTGCAGGTGCTGACGCAATCCATCCGGGGTATGGATTTCTGTCTGAAAATGAAACCTTTGCAGCCAAATGTGAAGAAAAGGGAATTATCTTTATTGGTCCTACCAGTGAGGCCATGGCATTAACTGGTGATAAAATGAAGTGTAAAGAAATAATGAAAAAGGCTGAAGTGCCAACAATACCAGGAAGCGATGATATCTTAGAAGAGGTAGATAAGGCTGTCGAAATTGCTGAAGAGGCTGGCTATCCTGTGCTACTAAAATCCGCGTACGGTGGTGGTGGAAGAGGAATCCGATTTGCCGACAACGAAAAGAAGCTTAGAGAAGAATTCGAAATGGCGTCTGCAGAATCGAGAGCGGCATTTGGTAAATCTGGATTGTATGTTGAGAAATTTCTTCAAGGAATCAGACACATAGAGTTCCAACTTGCAAGAGATTCTAGTGGAAACGGCAGACATCTCTTTGAACGTGAATGCTCCATACAAAGACGCCACCAGAAGCTCATCGAATTTTCTCCATCTTCAGTTGTGGATAAGAAAACTAGATCAAAGATAGGCGAAATAGCTGTTAGAGCTGCAGAATCTGTGAATTATCTCAATGCAGGGACTGCAGAGTTCTTGAGGGACGAAAAGGGCAACTTTTATTTTATTGAGGTTAATTCCCGTCTTCAGGTAGAGCATCCGGTTACAGAATTGGTTACGGGTATTGATCTTGTTAAATTGCAGATTAGAATTGCACGCGGTGAAGAGATTCCTTTCAAACAATCGGATCTCAATCTTAACGGTTCAGCAATAGAATGTAGAATAAATGCGGAAGATCCATTTCATGACTTTGTTCCTTCGGTTGGACTTGTACCAGACTGTAATCTGCCATATGGTCCCGGTGTTAGAGTAGATACGTATTTGTACCCTGGATGTAGCGTATCGGGCTATTATGATTCTCTGGTCGCAAAATTGATAACATGGGGACAAGATTTCAATGAGGCAAGGGTCAGAATGTCCAATGCTTTGGATGAATTTATGATAGAAGGAATATACACAACTATTCCCCTCTATCGAACCATAATGAATGAGAAGAACTTTATTGAAGGAAACATATCCACAGATTACCTGGAAAAATACAATTTATTAAATTTAATGCAGATTCAATTAAAGGAGAAAAGCCTACAGATATCCGATGCTTCTGTTGCTGCTGCTTTACTTTTCTCTGAATTTTTCAAGGGACGAAATAACGAAGCCAATCCATCAAAAGAACTTTCATTATCTAATTGGGTAAGGACAGGAAATATTAAAAATGGAATTTAAAATTAATAATTTAGAAAACATCCTTTCAGGTTCAATTTCAGAATATAGTGGGAATGGTAAA
The DNA here is from genome assembly GCA_036258455.1 of Nitrososphaeraceae archaeon. GTDB lineage: Archaea > Thermoproteota > Nitrososphaeria > Nitrososphaerales > Nitrososphaeraceae > TA-21. The sequence continues at coordinate 4,770 of DATADQ010000168.1, forward strand.
ATTACTGCTACTATAAATGGCAAAGATCATTCTATCAAGATAATCGGTCTCAAAAACAGTATATTGGAATTTACTTTAGACAATTCATATAGAACCGCTAAAATAATAGAATTTGGCAGCTCGTACATTAAAATGTTAATGAATGGAGAACAAATTATTCTCAAGAAACATTCGAAGTTGACTGAAATTTTGGAAAAATCTATGGCCTTAGGTGGATCTTCATCTGGAGAAAACAAACTCCTAAGTCAAATACCAGGTCGAGTTGTTTCGATAATGTTAAAGGCAGGTGACCAAATAAAAAAAGGGGATTCAATTATTGTACTTGAATCTATGAAAATGCAAGTTGCTGTAAAAGCGCACAAAGAGGGCCAGATCAGAGATATAAAGGTAAAAGTAGGAGATACGGTTTCAAGAAACGATGTTGTTGCACTAATAGAATAATGGAATAGTATTCTACGAGGATAATATATCCTAATGATCTACCTATCAGTTGTTGATATCCTTTAGTTTCTTTTTAATTTCATCGTAATTTGGCTCAACGAGTGGATTATCTGAAATCCAAATATATTTAATTATTCCATTTTTGTCTAACAGGAAGACAGATCTTTTTGCGGCATTGTACCCCTTCAAAGGACCAAGATCCTTCATTACAATTCCATAATCACTAATTGTTTCTTTCTTGTAATCACTCAAGAGAGGAAAATTCAAGTGTCTATTTACTTTAAATATCTTATTTGCAAACGGACCATCAACTGAAATGCCAACTACTATTGTATTGTTACTTTCAAATTCATTCAGGGAGTCCCTGAAAACACACATTTCAGTAGTGCATACTGGAGATTCTGCAGCTGGAAAGAATGCCAATACTGTGTTCTTACCCATAAAATCTCTAAGTTTATGCATGTTCATGTCAATATCCGGTAATTCAAAATCAGGAGCCACATCTCCTTCTTTTAATTTTGCCATGTCTTTGATCGTAATCTGTTCAATGTTAATCTTTCTGTCAGGCAACAACAGTTTATCAATTTGTACTGATCGGCTTTAGACTTAAATCGTTTTGTTGCTAGAAAGAGTATTGATATTGACATTATCTCTGCTCTTGTAACCTGATAAATCTAGGGCAACGTATTTGAACCCTAGGTTTTTTAATTTTGAATCAATCTTTAAAAGTTTATCTCGGTCAAACATCTCTTTGATCTCTTCCTGTCCTACTTCGATTCTTGCGATGTCTTGATGATGCCTGACCCTAACTTGTCTGACATTGAAAACGGATTTGACTAAAAATTCAGCAGCTTCTATTCTATTTAATTTTTCAAATGTTACTGGCGTTCCATAGGATATTCTTGAAGCCAAGCATGAATTTGACGGTTTGTCAAATACCGATAGATTATTTGATTTAGCAATACTCCTAATATTTCGTTTCCCGATTCCCAGTTCTACAAGTGGACTTTTGATGCCGTTTTCTCTTAATGCCTTGATTCCTGGGCGATAATCCTTCAAATCATCTATATTTGTACCATCGACTATTAATGGCACGTCCATTTTTTTTGCTTCCTGCAACAAATATGATGCTAATTCAGTCCTACAATGATAACATCTCAGTGAATCGTTCTTAACAAAATCCGCATTGCTCAATTCATTGTATCTTACTATCTTATGTTCAATGTCTATCTCTTTTGCAATTTTTATTGCAGACTTTAATTCATCAGCAGAAAGAGTGTTATAGTCCGCAGTAACAGCGATTGCCTTTTTGTCTAATGCTTTCTTTGCGGCAAGTGTGACAACAGCACTATCAACACCCCCAGATAATGCAACTATTACTTTTTGATCCTTATCCTGAAACCATGAAATTAGTCTTTGAAAACCTATATCTTCCAAATTAATCATCAATTGTATTTCTTCATTAACTCACAAAATGCAGTTTCAAAAACTTTCTTGAATGGAATTTTTAACTTTGCTGAAATATATTGTATGTCATCGAATTCTGGCTTTATCGTTTTAATTTCTCCCTTACTATCACTTGAAATCTTAACCTTAATCTCAAATTTTTGATTCTCTATTGTTATCGGACGAGTTATAAAAGACCTAGATGTTGTGATCCTGTTAACTTCATTAATTCTACATCCTAGCGAACCAGTTTCATTTAAAAGAATTTGAACCAGAGAATCTTTAGATATTTTATCTGTTAACACTTTTACTATAAATGACGGTCTATTTTTTTTAGATAGACCATGTAATACAGTAACATCCTTTGCATTATTTGCATAAAGCACGTCTATCATGTTTCCTATCATCTCTCCTGTGACATCATCAACATTGGTTTCAAGCTCATAAACACTTTCAAATGTATAGTTCAGCTTTAAATTTGATTCTCCAATGACTACTCTAAGTATATTGGCAACATTTTTTCCCTCTTTTTGACCGCCGCCATTTCCTATTTTTTCAGGTATGATGGGAGGATACTGAGAGATATGTTCAGAAGCTAAATTGACCAACATAGCTGCACCAGTAGGCGTTGTAAGCTCTCCATCAAGTTTACCTGGTACCAATAATATTTGTCTATTTCTTAAAATTTCCAAAATTGCATTGCCGGGATTGGGAATAATCCCATGAGAAAATTTTAACAGTCCGTTACCAACAGCTACATCAGTAGTATAGAATTTTTTTGAAAGGAGACTTAAATCTTCTAAGGCAACAGCGGCACCAATCAAGTCTGCTGCGGTATCTATACTAGATATTTCATGCAGTCGGGTATTGCTAAAATTACTTCCGTGTATTTTTGATTCTGCTAAAATTATTCTTTTGAGTGAATTAAGCGCAAATGATTTTGCAATAGTGGGTAAATTTAGTGAATCACAACAAGCAGCAATTGCTTTGTATAATGCACTTCCTAATCGGGAATTTCCAGAATCTGTATAATCAAATAAGAATTTAGTACACGAGATTCCATAAGAACTAGTTTTTATAAAATCAACATCGCGAATTTTGGATCCTTTAAAATAATCTTGGCAAGCATAAATGGAATCAATAACTTTTTTTTTATTTGCTCCAACATCAATTAGACTGCTTAAAAGCATATCCCCGGAAATTCCAGCAACTTGTGAGTCGATAATCACTATTTTAGTCATATAAATGAGAAATCTCTCTTCTATATCATATTTATATAATTTAAAGATTGTTGTTTATTTTTAATTTAGATTTACTTTATCAGAATAGTATATCGAAAAATAGATCAGTGACTGTCAGCAATTCCCAATACTATTTTTGTTCATTCTTTGATATTTCATAATTGCATCAATCACACTACCGAAAAATATCGATACTTAGCTTAGGACTATAATAAATCATCTTTGCACATCAAGCTCTTAATTACTGGATATATTTCAGCGCTAGTATGTATCGTTGAATGTACTTTAATTATTAATGAATTCTATTAAATTGGTAATTGAGTTAAAGTTACCTACTTCAGTCAAACTGTGAGCATCACTACCTAGATGAAAATTCACTTTATTGTCTTTAAATATTCGTAACCATTTCATTGGTGGCCTACGATATTTGGCGTTAATCTCCACAGTCTTTTCATTTTCGTTCAATAACGTTGATAATTCAATTAATTCGTTGTCAGTTAACTCAAAGGATTGTTCTGGAGCCAAATGACCAATAACCTTTACATAAGGCAAAGAAATTGCGGACGTCAACGCTGAGAGCCAATCATGTTTAACATCAAAATTTGTATGAAAACTTGCAATCAAAAAATAGCCTTCATATTCTGATGGAAAATCAACTGTGCCATCTTTTAGGATTTTTGCCTCAAAACCAGAAATTATAGTCATCTTGGTACCAGATGCTACAATTCTGTCTATTTCCTCAAGATAGTTTGGTATCCAATCAGAAGTCTTTCTTACATGCTCAGTGAAGGCCAAAGTATTCAAGTTGATTTCTTCTGCGTATCTTGTTACTTTTTCAATTGATAATTCCTGAGACGAATGGTCATTATAATTGCAATGAACATGGTAATCCTTTTTTAAATCGAGCAAGCGCATATTAATTAGTTAGTTACATATTTAATTTGTATTGATATCATTAATAAAAATGGAATTCCAATAGTTCTGAAAATTTTTATATGATGCTAAATAAGATTTTATTTCGGATAGAGAATACCACTTGAAAGGAGACTCAAATTCCACCATCTTAGTTCCAGGCGCATCTGCACCGGCAGGGATTAATACGATAAAATCTCTAAAAATGGTAAAATATCCCGTAAGGATAGTTGCTTCGGACACAAATCCCATATCTGCAGGTTTTTTTATGTCAGACGCATATGAAGTGTTACCAGAGATAGATAGCAAATTATACATTATCCGACTCTTTGAGATAATAGCAAAACACAGGATTGGCATTCTAATGCCGTCTTCAGGATACGATATTTATCGATATAGCGAGAATAAAGAAAAATTATTGAAGTTAGGAGCATTCCCCGTTGTAAGTGATAAACAAACTATGGAAGTATGTAGAGACAAAATGGAGACTTTTAACTATCTTTCAAAAAAATTTGATCTTCCTTTCACCACATTAAACTATAAGAAAGCAAGCAAATTCCCACTAATCGCAAAACCAAGATATGGAAAAGGTAGCAAAGGGATTCTAAAGATAGATGACGAAGCTGAATTCAATTACGTCCAGTTTAAAAATGATAATCTGATATTTCAGGAATATTTACCCGGTACTGAATACACGATAGATGTACTCTCTGACTTGGAATGTGAACCTATAATTGCTGTCCCTCGAATCAGACTTCAAACAAGAGCGGGAATTTCAACTGTGGGAAAAATTGTTAAGGACGAACATATTTCTGAGACATGCAAATCGATTGCAAAATATTTGAAAATAAGGGGACCGTGTTGCATTCAGATGAAGGAATCAAAAGAAGGCATTCTCAAAATTGTTGAAGTTAACCCCAGAATGGGAGGAGGTACTATTTTTACTACATTGGCTGGTGCAAATTTTCCCGCAATGATCTTGGATATGGTAAACGGGAAGAAACTCAAGATACCAAAAATATCTGAAATTACTATTGTCAGATATTTTGAAGAGATAGTAGTGGAAAATGGAAAGGTAACGAAATATGACTTGAATTTAGTATGACCCTAAGATTTTCTTTAAAATTCTTTTCGCATGTGATGTCTTTCATTTCAAGTACTTCGCCAATCTTACATGGCCAGTACCCGGTCAATTTCATCATTATTATTGAAAATCCTACAATCATCATGAAGGTAACAAGTATTGCACTAATATAGGCCAAGATTAAAAAATCACTTCTAAGAGTTTGTATCTAGGTTATCAATAAACAGAATCATTTAGTATAATTATCTCCAGCTCTTGTTCCTAATAGTAATTGCTGAATATATCAAAAGCCAAGTGAATACAAACGTAGTAATATATGTAAAAGGAGGTCTATACAACCATAGCCCATCATCTGGATTTCTTAACCTGTACTCTACAGCATAAATCATTCCTGTAAACGTTAAGCCTGCAATCCAAAATAGCACTGTAGCAAAATCACCTCTTAGGGGCAATATTATTATGGTATAGAACAAGATGTATGGTCTAATAAGCTTCAATGCAATTTGAATGTAGTATAAAAGTGCAATAAAAGAGGGTCTTTTCCAATATATTCCACCAGTAGCGAAAAGACTCCGAATAAAGCTCTTTTTCCATCGTATTTGTTGTCTTGCTAATGATCCAAATGTTTTAGGTACCCCAACATTGACTTTAATGCTGTTTGAATATTCCACATTCCACTTGATAGGGCGATTAGAAATTTCACTATCAGGATCCAAGGATTTTTTCATTGTCTCAATATCATCATCACCTGTTTGCAAGATAGGCATGTGCTCCTGTTGTTTCTTATCTGCCGAACTATCCAACTTAGTACGAGTGCCCAAAATATGGGCTGTCATTCTCCTATCGGTACAAAATTTAAAATCCATTCCCAAAAATCTATCATTTGCCCATTCGTGAATAAAATCCTGTATTGCAACTCTTCTGTAAAAACTGAGCGACCCAGAACAACATGTTACTGAGTTATAGGAACCCTCAGCAGCTTTAGTGGCTCTGCATGATATGTCTATGTATACCTGTTGAAACTTTTCTATTGTATTTCCGTGCCGAGCATCTCTAACACTTCCATGGCAAGTCAATGCACCTAATTTTCTGTCATTATGGAATATTTTTGCAGCTTTCTCGACAGCGTCATGTGCCATGTCGCAATCACTATCCATGAAAGCGTAAATCTCGCCACGAGCTATCTCACTTGCCGCTTCTACTGCCTTTTTCTTTCCAACGCTCTTTGATAAGTGCAATATGTGAAAATTTTCTGTTCTATTTTCCTTGCGTATTTCATCAAGTATTTCTCCTGTACTGTCACTACTGCCATCATTTACAACAATAATTTCCTTATTTCTATACGTTTGATTTAGACAAGACTGAACGCAATTTCGTATATTTTTTTCTTCATTCTTCGCTGGTACCACTATACTAACTAAAGGACCATTTGAGATATCAATATTTTTAGCATTTAGATATGGATCTTTGTACTTAAAATAGGAAAGCACTAGTACACAAAGTAAAACAAAAGTAGTGAGAAAGCTGTATATACCTACCCATGGATCCACAATTGTAATAATAAAATAAACCTTCGCTCCTAAAACACATCCTACAGCGATTACCATAAGTACTCTTGCAATCCATTTCCTTTTTTGTACCTCCGAGTACCTTGATGTTTGTTCTTGTAAACTCATTCATAGACACCAATCTGAATTATTTTTAAACTATATGCTAGTATCATTAATTGTACTACATTACATATAGAGTTTATTTTTCTTATTAATTTTGTTATTGCAAACATGATTAAGTTGCCAAAAAGGATTAATCTAAAGATCAGGGACAATTTCTCTTACACTAAATTTCTTGATATCCACGTCTGTAGCGCCATCCCATCTATATGCAGCGATCGGACCACCCCATGTTATTATCTGATCAGGTTTGCCTCCACATTCACTCCCAGTATTTCCCCATCCTCCTGTGTCGATTTTTTCAGCGGCTTTTATCCAATTATTGTTGTTTTTATTATCCACCCAAAGTTCTAATTTTACAGCTGTTTTGTCGTTTTGAACAGTGTTGTACATTATTACCTTCAATCCTACCCACTTGCCATTAATTGGTCCAATGTTTTTTCCAAATTCTCCAAAAACATAGCCTCCCGTATGCCACTGTTCCTTCTCCCATCTCGTAGAACCATCATAAAACAAGCCACCTTTGTATGCCACGCCTTCACATCCATGTGGAGAGCCATATCCCGTATGTCTACCACCTCGAGCATACCAGACAAAATTGTCATTGTTGCCGCTGTTGAGTTTGACGTATCCTGTTATCTCTACGTCCCTCCAATCATTTGGAGATTGCATGTATCCTGCCAGAGCAATTTTGTTGTGATTTAATGTATTAATCTTTTCAGGATCAAAACCTGAGGAAGTAAGTACTCCCATTCTGACTTTAGTCGATGTTACTTTAAATGAACCATCAGAATTCTTTGTCAGCGTAGTTTGGGGTGAAAATCGAGGGTCATTGTTGATATTAGACTTGAGATGCCATTGTTCGCCGTCTTCCTTTGTTGGATATATTTTCAGTACTCCAAACTTGTCAAAGTTTTTTTTTTCATCACTTGATAGGCTGTTATCTTGTGGAATATTACTTACATTACAAGATTCATCAACCTGTCCGTTTCCATCATTGTCCTGCCCGTCCCCACATATCTCAGGCTTTGCAACTTTTTCTTGAATCA
>DATADQ010000169.1:0-2702 GCA_036258455.1 Nitrososphaeraceae archaeon
ATTGAGCTGACCTATGCCTTTGTTTCCCAACCACCTTATAATAGTTAAAATTAAAAGGGTAACTATCAATGTTCTGAGAATTACTGAAAATATTATTTCCGGACTGGATAATATTGCCTCGTTTAGGAACTGTTCCAGAAATGTAATCATTTGGGATCATAAATTAAATCCAAAGGAATAACATAAATGTAAAAAGTAGTTAAGGTGCTCGTCAAAAAATGTAAAGGTAAGTGTGCCTCATATTTCCTCTTCTCTTCAAGTGCTATCTCGATGATCAGTTATTGAGTGATATGTAATGCTTAATAGTTCATCGCCTAGATTCAGAACATGGTTACTGATCCATCTCTGTGCCCAATACCGCCAGGCTTTGAAGTATTACGTTTTGAAGTATTAGGCGTTAATAGGCCGTTTTTTAACGATGATTTCGATGACTTTAAAAAATGAAACATCCTATAAACAATGGACTAAAGACGGTAAGAAGTTCGGAGGATATTTTGGAGTTTCTAAGAGATGGAAAAGTTGATAATCCACGGAATTTCTATCAAATAGTGAAAGAATCTCCGATTTTGTACGTTTCAGTTCTCTATTTTCTAATCTTAGTAACATTTTCCAGTCAGTATTTGTTAGTTGATATCTTCGCTGAGGACAAACACACGCCCACTTCAAAAATGCTGAAGAATTTTAATTTTGCAGCGGCTGGTGACTTTGGATGCGGTGACGAACCAAATAGGACAGTACGTGCTATGATGGAGAAAAATCCAGAAATTGTACTAGCCCTTGGTGACCTTTCTTACAAGACATCTACTAGTTGTTGGTTAGATTCTATTGTTCCATTGGAAACAAATGCAACAGTCAAAATCGCATTTGGGAGTCACGACCTGAACAGGAAGTTGACCAAGTATAATGATTACGTAAGGCATTTCAATATGACTAGCCCGTATTATTCGTTTAATTATCAAAACGTTCACTTCTTGGCGATGGCTACAGGAAAGAATAAAATAATACCTTTCAATGAAACCTCAAAACAATATGAATTTGTTAAGGAGGATCTTGAAAAAGCGTATGAAAATAAGAGTATTAACTGGATAATAGTGTACTCTTTTAGACCATTCTATTCTTCCAATACAACGCATCCTGGAGTTGATGAATTGCAAGATCTTTATCATCCTCTATTCACTAAGCATGGAGTCGATATTGTACTACAGGCTCACAACCATAACTACCAGCGGACATACCCAATTATGTATAATGAGACTAGACCCTTTACTCCTGTAATAACCTATAAAGAGACATCAAAATATATCCATGATCCTAAAGGCGCTATATTTATCATAGCAGGGACTGGAGGAGCAGAACTTCATAATTTTACAGGTCAAGCCCCCTATGTTATAACTCAATATCAGAAACATGGATTTCTAAATGTGGATATCGATAATTCAAAAAATGAATACGGTTTGTCAGGTATGTTCTACGAGAACGGAAATATGAATAAACAGGATCAGTTTAGTATTACGAAGAAAAAAATTCCTGTTAAATAAGTAAACACACTAAAATATTACTTCAAATTGTTCTATTCAACATTGGAGAGTTAAATTGAACGATTATTTAATAAATTAGATTTTCAAAATTGGATGAAGACAGAAAATAAAAAAGGTTTGAAGGGTTATGAAATAAATTAAATCCATAAGACTAAAATAGAAATCTTTACTATCGCTATTATTGCCATTGTTATTACTAACTTTGTTGTGATTATCTCTTTCTTTGGTAATGTTGGCTTTTGCTTTTCTTTTGGTTCATGACTAATGGAATAGTAAGAATCCAAACTATCTAGATATATTTTCATTTTAATTTGCCTGTCTGACATGATATACATTTATCAATTAGACTTGATTCAAAATCAAATTCATTCCCACATTTTGAGCATTTTCTCATTTTATTTACCTCCTATCCACTATAAGCCATTTGTATTAACATGATGGCTTCAATCCAAACATAAGCAACAAGAGCCAGAAAGCCATACATTATCCCTAATCTGATTTTATCTCCTAATTTCATTATTTACTATTCATCTCCTCTAAACAAGATCTTTTAGCATGCATCGATTTCTCTGATTCTGTCAATTGACATATCTGAAGGGTCTTTAACACTTGTTGTGCAATAGGCAAAGAGGTATTAAATTTGTCCGGGCTTGCAGTATAGCCAAAGTAGTACGATTCTGAATTTATGAACTTCTTAATCTTCTTCCAATTTAGAACTATATCGTTAATTTCACAAGCATGTTTTAGCGTAGCAGTTATAAGGTTCTTGTATTGCGATGAAACTTTTCTATCAACCAGATATTTTATAATAAGGTTTGTCATGTCGTATTGAGGCAATTTTAAGAATGATAATAAATCAATTCTGTAGTGATTAAGGAATTTCTCTAGACAAAATTTGTACGATTGTTTCGTAGACTCAGAATGTAGTGAATTTATAAAGTTATAGTACCCATTGCTTTGTTCTTCTAACAGTACTTGCATACTCTTTACTACACGACTTGTCTTAATAGTTATATTAAATCGCCTCTACGCAATATATAATAAGAATTAAAAATTACTATAATTGAATGGAACGCCCTTAGGGACGGAACAAAATTCAAATCAAATTGTGGTAGCAACTGTCGAAGGTCGACCGTATTATAAAATTGTAAGCACTCTAAAATC
>DATADQ010000170.1:0-6290 GCA_036258455.1 Nitrososphaeraceae archaeon
GTATCCAAAATTTAGAATTGGACTTGGCAGAGCTTACATCGGAGATAGGAGGATATAATGATGAAATAAAGAATTTGGATCAGCTGAAAGTAGAAGAGATTGAATTAAAAAATAATATGCCTGATTCTAATAAACTGCAAATGGACCTGGATATAATTTCTGATAATCTCTCTAATACTAAATCAGAGATCAATTCAAATAAGAAAGAAATCCTAAAACAAAAATCAGAATTAGATACAGTTTTAGAATTAAGGCAAGATGCAGAGTGTCCATATTGTAAGCAAAAATTAGACCAACGACACATACAAGAGTTAGAAAATAAATTTTTACAAAGAAGAGATTTCTTAAAAAATAAAATTATTCAATTGGAGGAGGAGTTAAAAGATACTCAAGTTAAAAAAAATGAAATATTGAATGAAATTAAACAGGTGGAATCAAAAAAATCTCAATTACAAAAAATTCAATCACAGATAGCAAATTTAACTGATATTCAAAATAACATAAAAAAATTAGATCTTAAGATAAGTGAGAGAATATCAAATAAGAAATCGATGCAGGATCAATTACAAGATAAGCATTTGCTTGATAAAATTAAGAAATTAGATGAAATAGCTGACAAGTTAAAGATGCTCAGTTCTTACAAGTCTAAATATGATATATTAAGTGACATTGTAAACAGTTATCAAAAGATCGATCTGGAAAGAAAATACATAGAGCATTCTAACATAATTAAATCAAAACAACGCATCATTGAAGACATTAGAATAAAGGAAAAATCGTTACTAGAATTAACTAATGAGATTATCGCGCTGTCTGAAAAACTTAGTGAAACAAAATCAATTTATCGAGCTTGTGAAACGGTCGATATTAAATTGAATGAATTAGAATCACAGAGGGTATCATTAGAAAGTGAATTAATGAATAAAAAAGAAACTCTTGCAATAAGAAGGACTGATCATGATAACAATCTGAGACAAATCGAAGTGATTAATAAGAAAATACAGGACTTAGAAGAAAAGGTTGATAAAATTAATTTTACAGACCAGGTAGGTCTATGGTTGAATCAGCATTTTATCCCCTCATTAGAACAGATCGAGTCTCAAGTGCTGATTAGTGTAAAGGAAGAATTCAATAAACTATTTCAAAAATGGTTTTATTTGTTGATCGAAGTCGGCGATATAGACGTAGAAATTGATGAATATTTTACACCCACCATAAATCAAAGTGGATATCGTCTCGAAGTTGAAAGTTTAAGTGGAGGAGAGAAAACTTCAATCGCCCTTGCATATAGGCTAGCGCTCAACGAAATTATAAGAAGAATGATAATGCTAGATGATAATCTTTTAATTTTAGATGAACCTACAGATGGATTTAGTAAGGAACAATTGATTCAAATCAAACATGTTTTGGAAGAACTTAGTGCAGCTCAGGTAATAGTCGTTTCTCACGAAAAGGAATTGGAAGGATTTGTGGAAACAATATTTAGAGTAGTGAAAGAAAGTGAAAAATCTCAGGTAGAATTAGTAGTATAAATCATAACGTTTGGTATAAGCAGAATATTTTAAAAGGTACTCAGGATCGCTAATATGATAAAATGTCCCGCTATGACAATTACCAATACTTGGTAATATTTGGTAAATAACAAATATTTTATCACATTAAAAAGTTATTAATTATGGAAGCTATTATAATTGGGCAGTATTATTTTTAGCAAAACAATATATTCCATGTCCTAATATGTGATTATATTGGCCGACAAGATTAACTGTTCCCATATTCTTGTAAACAAGCAAAGTGAAGCACTATCTGTTATTGAAAGATTGAAAAAAGGTGAAAGCTTCGATCAATTAGCAAAAGAAGTTTCTATCGATAGGGGAAGTGGTAAGAGAGGAGGTGACCTCGGTTTTTTTGGAAGAGGAACAATGGTAAGAGCTTTCGAAGTGGCGTCGTTCAAACTTGAAAAAAACCAAATTTCCGAACCTGTAAAATCAGAATTCGGTTATCATATCATAAAAAGAACTGCTTGATTATGACTATTGGTTATTATCAATTTGGAATATGAAGCAGGCTTACAGATTTTGTTGATAAATTCATATACTATTGGATTTAACTCGTAGAATTTCCAGATTCACTCGTAGAATTTCCAGATTCAACCGTAGTATTGTTGGAAAAAGTAATTGTTTCGTTACTTGTGGTATTTCCAACTTTTATTGAAAGATCACTCATGTTAATTACCATACTAGGAGTCATATTTTGATTTTGATTTTGATTTTGATTTTGAGCGCTAGCCGAATCCGCGAAAATAAATGGAACCGCAAATATTACACCCATTATGAATGCTCTAGAGATAATCGGACAGATTAATTTCATTAATTAGCTATTATTGTCGACATATATATACAATTTACTTTGGCGTTTTCAATCAGGAAAGTGATACCTAGCTTAGCTATTTTTTTGATACTTCAAATATAACAGATTAGAGCGTTTTGCATAAACTTTTGGATTTAGAAAAAAATTGTAGATTTCTTTTAAATTGATGATAATTAGTTCATATCTACAATAATCCTCGCAATAATGATAAACTATCGCGATTTTTTAGAAATTTTTAGATTAATACTTTTATGTTTAGGTTAATATACGTAACGCTCAAGCTAGAAATATGTAATGAGATTTTCTGATATGTTAGTTTCAAATTTATACTTAATCGTTATTTTTGCTATTCTTTCATATGTCTTAGGTGGTTTTCCTTCATTTTCTGAGCTCGATCAAATTAGAACGGACGTCAAGATAGCTTTTGGTCAGCTTGACGACGGAGAAAAAGGTAATGATGATAATCCAAATACCACATTAAACACTGCAATTGATGGAAATAACAATGTGATAGCCAATAATGGCAGTACTATATCAAACTCAATGAAATTTGCATTTTCAGGTACTGATAGTAAAGGGGTGACGATCAATCGATTCGAGTGTAGTATGGATGGTGAACCCTTCGTTACTTGTATAAGTACCAACACTGTTAATGTTGCTGATGGTACTCATACATTTAGTGTAAGATCCCATGATGCCGCCGTAAATAAAGATATAACTCCAGCATCTTTCACATGGACAGTCAATACAGAATCATCGAACACGCAGATTGATTCTGCAACTGATGGCAATAAGATGGCTATAATAAACAACAGCAATACCAGGTCTAACTCTATGACTTTTGCATTTTCAGGTACGGATAATGAAGGGGCGACTATCAATCGCTTCGAGTGTAGTATGGATGGTGAACCCTTCGTTACTTGTGTAAGTACCAACACTGTTAATGTTGCTGATGGTACTCATACATTTAGTGTAACTTCCCAAGATGCCGCCAGAAATAAAGATTTAACTCCAGCATCTTTCACATGGACTGTAGACACAACCGCGCCAACAACTTCCATAATCTCTGCTATTGATGGTAACAATAAAACGATATCTAATAATGATAATAGTGAGTCTACATCAATTAGATTTGCATTCTCTAGTAACGATACTGGTGGTGTTGGAGTAGATCACCTTCAATGTAATATAGATAACTCCAAATATGTTGCCTGTACCAGCCCCTTCATATTTTCTAATGTAATAAAAGACGGTACGCATACATTTAAGGTTCGGGCCCAAGACATCGTCGGAAATATAAGCCCTTCACCTGCATCATTCACGTGGGTTGTAGATACGGTATCTCCGACTACGACTATCCATGCTGCTACTGATGGCAATAAGACCAATCTAACCAACAGCACCAACACCAATTCTGATTCCATGTCATTTAAATTCTCTGGTAACGATACTGGTGGTAATGAAGGTAAAGGAGTAGGTATCAATCACTTTGAATGTAATATAGATAACTCCAAATATGTTGCCTGTTCCAGCCCCTTCATATTTTCTAATCTAATAAAAGACGGTACTCATACCTTTACTGTTTTGTCCGAAGATAACATCGGAAATAAAGATTCCACTCCTGCGTCGTTCAGGTGGACAGTAGACACATTAGCGCCTCTTATATCTATTAATACTGCTACTGATGGTAATAGCAATTTCATGACTAATGGAAGTAGCACATCATCTAACTCTATGACATTTATATTCTCAGGTAACGATACTGATGGTAAGCAAGGTAAAGGAGTGGGAATAAAGCAGTTTGAATGTTCATTGGATGGTGCATCATTCTCTATCTGTACAAGTCCTGTTAAGTTGACTTCTGTAAATTTGCCAGAGGGCACCCATACCTTCGAGATAATGGCCGAAGATAGCATAGGAAACATTAATTCTTCCCCAGAATCGTTTACGTGGACTGTAGACACTGAACCACCTATTACGACTATTGATTCATCCACGGATGGTTATAAAAATGTTGTAACTAACGGAGGTAACACCCATTCTAACTCGATAATATTTGCGTTCTCAGCTAAGGATAGCGGTGGTATAGAAGGTAATGGGGTTGGAATTAAGCAATTTGAATGTAATATAGATAATTCAGATTTTGCTTCTTGTTCCAACCCGCTCCAGTTTAAGAACCTAGGTGATGGTACTCATACGTTAGAGATAATTTCTGAAGACAATGTTGGAAACATAAGTCCCACTCCTGCATCATATAGCTGGACGATTGACACATTACCTCCTACTACGACTATCAGCACTGCCATCGACGGTAATGAGAGTTCCATAGCTAATGGCAGTAATACCAGATTTAATTCTGTAGCGTTTACATTCGCAGCTAACGATACTGGTGGTAATGAAGGCAAAGGAGTAGGAATAAGAAAATATGAATGCAGTCTGGATAATTCCAATTTTACTACTTGCACAAGTCCCTTGCAATTTACTTCTATCCACATAACTCCTGGAACTCATACCTTTGAAGTATTGTCTGAAGATAACGTTGGAAATAATGACCCGTCTCCAACATCATTTAACTGGACTGTTGATACGATAGCGCCTACTACAACCATCAATACTGCCATTGATGAGAATAGGAGCGCTATAACTAACGGCACCAATACTAAATCTAACTCTGTAACGTTTCAGTTCTCTGGTAACGATACTGGCGGTGCTGGAGTAAGTAACTTTGAATGTTCATTAGATGGCGCATCATTTACTACCTGCACAAGTCCCGTGCAATTGACTCCTGCCAACATAACTGATGGAACTCATACATTTGATGTATCATCTGAGGATAATTCAACAAACAAAGACCCATCACCTGCATCGTTTACCTGGACTGTAGACACGGTACCACCAGAAACATCTATTTTGTCCGCTACAGATGACAATGAATCTATTATCACTGCAGGTCAGAACACGTCCTCCAACTATGTAGCGTTTGAGTTCTCTAGTAACGATACTGGCGGTGTTGGAGTAGATCACCTTGAATGTTCATTAGATGGTGCACCATTTACTACCTGCACAAGTCCCGTGCAATTGACTCCTGCCAACATAACTGATGGAACTCATACATTTGATGTATCATCTGAGGATAATTCAACAAACAAAGACCCATCACCCGCATCGTTTACCTGGTATGTTGATACGACAACGCCTACTACGACTATCAATACTGCTATTGATGGGAATAGGAGTGCTATAATTAACGGCACCAATACTAAATCTAACTCTGTGACGTTTGAGTTCTCTAGTAACGATACTGGCGGTGTTGGAGTAAATCACCTTGAATGTTCATTAGATGGTGCACCATTTACTACCTGCACAAGTCCCGTGCAATTGACTCCTGCCAACATATTTGACGGAGCTCATACATTCATGCTGATTGCACAAGATAAAGTGGGAAATATCATGACAACTCCTGTATTGTTCAATTGGACTGTAGATACATCACCTCCCATTACTACTATCAATACTGCCATTGATGGTAATAAAAGCAGGATAATTAATGATGGGAGTACCAAGTCCGTCTCAATGACTTTTACGTTTTCAGCTAATGATACTGGTGGTAGTGAAGATAAAGGAGTAGGAATAAAGCAATTTGAATGCAGTATTGACAATTCCAACTTTACTCTTTGTACTAGCCCTATCCAATCTAACAATTTGACCGACGGTAATCACACATTAGACATATTGTCTGAAGACAAACTTGGAAATAGAGGCTCAGCTCCAACATTTGATTGGACCATTGACACTAAATCTCCTTCCACATCAATATTTTCTGCTACTGATGGTAACAACAATTTCATGATTCCTGGTGGTAACACATCTTCTAACTCTGTGACTTTTGAGTTTTCAGCTAATGATACTGGTGGTAGTGA
>DATADQ010000171.1:0-9244 GCA_036258455.1 Nitrososphaeraceae archaeon
CCATACCGCCCATACCGCCCATACCGCCCATACCGCCCATACCGCCCATACCGCCCATACCACCAGGTGGACCAGCAGGCATCTTGGATTTACTCGAAGCTATTACATCATCAATTCTTAGAATCATGTTCGCGGCTTCTGTTGCGGATTTTATTATTTGCTGTTTAACAACTAGAGGTTCTATAACATTCAGTTTATGCATATCAGTAACAACAGTATTAATAACATCTATTCCTGTCCATTTTGAGCCTTTACTCTGTTTAGCTCTAAGTGTAGTCATGGTGTCAATTGGATCCATTCCTGCATTTACCGCTAATGATAGAGGAATTGTATCTAGAGCATCGGCAAACTTTTGAACGGCCAACTGTGCTCTGCCTTCCATGTTACCTGACCATTGGCGCAATTCATTGGCCACAAAGGCTTCTGGTGCTCCACCGCCTGCAACTGCAACTGGGTTTTCCAAAACGTCCTTTACTACCATTAACGCATCATGAATTGATCTATCAGCTTCGTCGACAATCCTTTGAGATCCCCCTCTAACCAAAATTGAAACAGCTTTTGGATTCTTGCATCCCTCAATGAAAACCCACTTATCTGTTTCAACTTTTCTCTCCTCTACAAGATCAGCTGAACCTAAATCTTTAGAAGTAAAATCATCTAAATTATTAACCATTCTTGCACCAGTCGCTTTGGACAGCTTAGACATGTCACTTTCTTTGACTCGTCTCACAGCAAGTATGTCCTCTTTTGCCAAATAATGTTGTGCCAGATCATCAATACCCTTTTGACATAATACAACGTTTGCACCAACTCCCTTAATCTTATCAACCATTGCTTTTAACATCCTATTTTCTTCGTCAAGGAACATTTGCATTTGTTGAGGATCATTAATTCTTATCTCAGCACTCATCTCTGTTTTCTCTATTTCTAATGCAGAATTTATGAGAGCGATTTTTGCCTTTTCTATCTTCTTTGGCATACCTGCATGCACCACTTCCTTATCCAGAACTATTCCCTTCACTAGTTTACTATCTCTAATAGAAGTTCCTGGTTTCTTTTCTACTTTTATATTGTCCAAATCTACTCTTAGTTTCTTGCCGTCATCGACACTTTCAGCAACCTGTCTTGCAGCATCAACTACCATTTTAGCTAATGTAGGACTATCATCAGAAACAAGTTTTGAATACATACTTGTTCTTGCAATGTTTGTCAGGACATTTTTATCATTGACATCAATTTTTATGCCTATTTCTTGTAAAAATTCAAGCGCTTGTTCGGCAGCTGCAGTATAACCATCTACTATAACAGATGGATGTACATCTTTATTTACTAACTCTTCTGCTTTCTCCAATAATGCTCCAGCAAAAATAACTGATGATGTAGTACCATCTCCTACTTCGTTATCTACGGATTTGGCTACTTCAACCATCATTTTTGCTGCAGGATGTTGAACATCCATTTCCTTAAGAATAGTAGCACCATCATTTGTAATTGTAACATCGCCAAGAGTATCTACTAGCATTTTATCCATGCCTCTAGGACCTAGACATGTTCTTACCATTTCGGCAATAAGCTTCGCTGCGACAAAGTTATTTCGTTGTGCTTCTTTACCTTTACTTTCTTTTGTTCCTTCCTTTAAAATTAAAACTGGCATTCCACCAGCTGTTGCTTGAATTGATTCCAATTTACATATCACCTAAGTAGAATACCATAGATTTTATCATGCCTCTTTTATAGTTTTAGAAAAGATAAATTCTTTTAGATTATCATGATTAGGTCGATGATAGTTCGGACTTGCCAAGGATATAAGCTCGCTAGTTGATATCTTGAATCATGATGTGTTATGAAATTTTTAATCTCGCATAATAGTGCATTTAGTATTTTTGCCCGTACTCTCTATTGATTTTGCCATCTCTTATGAAATATCTTGACAATCCTGTAGTACCTAACTAATTCATGTTTAAATAATTGAGCATTCATATTGCCTCTAATCATAAATCTGTCGAGGTACAAATTATTGATTCCACAAGTAACTGTCACAGATCGGCTTAGAAATTATTATGAACTGACCAAGCCAAAAATTTGGTATCTCTTGGTTTTTACTGCTTTTGGTTCGGCTGTAACTGCCTCCTATTCGACTGATACCTTTCTGTCGCCGCTCCAATGGATCTTTCTTCTTGTAGGTATAGTTACTGGATCTGCAGCTGCAGACGCTTTAACCGGGTATAATGACCGTGATATAGATGCCATTATGGATAGAACGAAAGCTCGTCCAATTCCTTCTGGAAGGATTTCCCCCCGGAATGCGCTTATTTTTGGTTTACTTTTAGCAGCTATATCATTATTCTGTGCATGGTCAATTAACTACTTGACCTTAGGACTCATGGCATTCGGCCTTTTCGATAATATTATAGTATACAGCAAGTGGTTGAAAAGAAAGAGTCAAACCAATATTATACTTGGAGGATTCTCTGGAGGGGTGCCAGCATTAATAGGATATGTAGCTGTTACAACAGAGAATATAGAGATAGGCTTAGCAATGGCCGGGTTAGTTTTCTTATGGATCCCGACACATATTTGGAGTTTGGCGTTGCATGTAAAAAAAGATTATACAAAAGCAGGTGTACCAATGCTTCCAGTTGTTGCTGGCGAAAAAAGATCTGTACAAGTGATAGCCGGCACAACTCTTCTAATGGTCATATTTAGCATTATACCTTTTTTCTTAAATCAATTTGGTTTGATCTACTTTGTGACTGCCATTTTGGGTGGAATTATTATGATAGTAACGTCACTATGGTTATTGGTCAGACCCAATGAAAAAGCTTCGTGGCTACTTTTCAAAATTTCGAGTCCCTATTTGACTGCATTGTTCATTGCGTTCATGGTAGATGCTATATTTCACTGAGAATAATTTTCACACTCATAAAGAACTCTTGCTATAACAACATGCGATTCTAAACTATAGGGACTTATCGAATATACACTGCTACATGTTCGATTTACTGTTTCTGAAAAATGTCCTCGTTGGAAACCTCCGACCACAAAACAATATTTCTTGGAATTATCAACTGCATTATTCACCAGAATATCGCTCATTTTGATTTTTGTTCCGTTTACTGAGAATCCAAGAACTAAATCTGGTCTAATTATTTTTCTTATCAAATCATTAAACCCAACGTTCTCTCTTAATTCTATTAAATTCGATGACTTCTTATTTTTGTGATTGTTAAAAATACTGATCATCAGTCTTTCAAATCTGAAATAGTTTTTTGGTATTCTCAGATTTTGATTTATTAATATTAATTTATTATCAAATGTAGATACGTAAACCTGCAATTTTTTCTGCTTAAATAATGGGGTTGAAAGCGCTTCAACCAGATCGAAATGCACTATATCTGGTCTACCGCGTTTCCACCATTGCCCAATATTTTGTTCGACCATAGCTTTATGATGATAACTAATGTCTAGGAGAATCTCATTAGAATCTCTACCAATTCTTTTAGAGTGATTCTTTACAGAGGGATGATTTCTAAGAATTTGTGGTACTAATTCTATTGCCGCTTCTGCAATCACTAGTGAATACAATCAAATTTACACAAAAATAATTTGGTATTATGACATTTATTTCATAGCATTTTAATATAGTAGAACATAACAAATAGATCTCAACAATAGTGCAAATGAGTGTTAATTTTTAATGAATAAGAAGAATATAGAAAGAATAGCAACTGAAAGAATAGAAATACTGATCGATAATGCATTGAGAGAAATAAATGATAATGAAAAATTGTCGCAATCTTACGCAAAATTGGCTCTAAAAATAGCGATGCGTGTTAGAATACGAATGCCATATTTGATACGCCAACTATTTTGTAGAAAATGTAAGCAATTTATTGTTCCTGGAGTTGATTCCAGAGTAAGAATAGGTCGAAATAAGGTCAGATGTATTAGAATTACTTGTATGAAATGCAATCATGTTTATCGGAAGATAATTGCAAATTAGAGAGATATTATCCAGTTTAATTGAAACCAACAATTCATACAGTTACTTTCCTTCAATTTCTTTACTATGTAGAAGAATGGTATGATAGCTAACTGCTTTATTCCAATCCTTTCATCTTATTGAAAGATTTCAAAATATGCTAATGAGTTTATTATTGCATTCATGTTGAAAAATTGCCATTAACTACCACTATTCGTTTCGTTTGGTTAAAAATTTCTTAGCAATGAACTGATTTGAATAAAATGATTTATAAGGGAATTTCCAAGAATGTTATAGAATATTATGGCTAAGGCTTATGATATTCCTGCCGATGAATTAATTACTCATCTGGCAGAAAATTTAAAAAAGGATAAAAAAATTGAGGCCCCTCAATGGTCTCAGTACGTTAAGACAGGATGCCATGTAGAAAAAATCCCACAAAATAGAGATTGGTGGTATATCCGATGTGCGTCATTGTTAAGGAAAGTGTACATTAACGGTCCAATTGGTATTTCTGATCTTAGAAGTGAGTATGGCGGCAAAAAGCAAATTGGGTATAATATTGCACATCATAAAAAAGCTGGTGGTGCAGTAGTAAGAAAGGCATTACAGCAACTAGAAGTTGCCGGTTATATAACAAAAAAGAATAAAGGCAGAACTATTTCTGACGAAGGAATGAAAAAAGTTGATAGAATGGCTACGGAGATCTACAAGAATCTTGTGAATTCAAAGCCAGAGTTAGCGAGATATGGTTAGATAATAATATTCGTGAAGAGCATGTCTGTTTCACCATCCGATAATAACAGGGAAGAGGCAAAAAGACGCGAAGCCGAAGCTACGATGAGGCAAAAAGCACTAATGGTCTTATTGGATCAGGAGGCAAGACAAAGACTTATGAACATAAGAATGGTTAAACCCGAACTTGCACTTGCCGTAGAAAATTATCTTATAACAGCCGCTTCAGGCGGAAAATTGAATAGGGCCCTAACTGATGAGGAACTTAAGCAGCTTTTGATTAATCTACAGCAACCTAAAAAGCAGTTTAGAATAAATCGTGTTTGACTTTGAACATCTCTAGTCTTGCCATTATGTTCAATGATTTTGAACTTAGTTAACCAACTTAGTTAGCTTATACTATGTTTATTATGTGGACCTGGACATAAATTGCAATGCCTGCTCTGTTAGAATCACAGCCCTGCCCCCTTTTTTTCAATTCACTACGATCGCCGGAAAGTAGGAAATCATACCCAGTCTACCTTAAAAAATACATGGAATTGCAGGTATTGTCTAAGAGTAACGCGACCTCATCTGGAGGTAAGAGCTCTGCAGCACCAGCACCTAATTAGACATCAACATCACCAACTTCTAGATGATAATGGTTGAGCATTGAGTGACAAAACATTAGTTATAGGTCCAGGATCTAGGAACCGATTTCCATTTCCACTTTAACTCCAAGTTCCGCCATCCCATTAGTTAGTTAGTTAGTTACAATTAGAATTTCTAACTTTATGTCTCTTCGTATGTTTATTTGGTGCCTAATTGAGTGGTATTATCATCAAGGTAGAGATGCCTACGACATCAAGAAATGTCTTAAAAGAGGACAACTTGAGTGTGGCAAATCGCCTATAAAAGGAAATCCGTTCAGTCCAGTCTTAGGAAGCAGAGCCTAAGCAAGGCAACATTAAATCATCCCTTAATGCTAAACATGGCCAAGATGATGAAATACATAGATGAAAGTAAAATATTCAGAGCTCTCTTTTATAGTTTAAAGGACTAGTTACTATTTATGTATCAAAAAATAGGAATTCTAGCTGTGCTAGCAAGCCTACTCTTATCCGCAGTGCTGCTTGCGACTCCCACTTTTAAGGTGGCAAATGCTCAGTTGAATCAGACTATGAACCAGACTCAGGGATTAGACGTCGATAGATGGATTGTGGTCTTAAAAGAAGGTAATCCAACTTTGGCGGGTATAGAACAAAGTCCAGACGTGCAGGATGCCATTGGAAAGATCAAGGCAATGCAAGACCCAAAAGAAGCTGTTAAGGCCTTAGACGCATTGTATACGTTGCAACAGTTGATGAACTTAAAGTCTCTGAAGGAAGCGCAATAATTACAAGTATCCTTTCCTTTTTTTTAGATGAGAATACGATCATTAGTAACGATAATGTTTATTTGATTAAAACGTTCAGTTAGTATATGCCTAAGTTCACTACTGCAGAAAAGTCACTTGTCAAAAGCATAATTGCTAGTTTATCAATAAAAAGAATTCCTGACAGTGAAATCATAAAGCAAGTCTATAAGTAAATTTTTCACTGTTTCTGCGGCAAATCTGGGAGAGTAATATGCCAGTATTAGTCAGTCCCGCACGAATTTTATTATGAAGCATATGCTCTGACAAATAACTATATTAGTCTAAGAACTTTTCAAAAAATTCATGAAAGCAGCAGTATTTAGAGAATATAGTCAAGATCCCCTGAAAGTTGTGAAGATAGATGATGTTGACACTCCCAAAATCAAACCTAATGAAGTTATGATAAAAGTAGAGGCCGCAGCATACAACTATAATGATCTTTGGGCAATTTGGGGAGATCCAGTCAAGGTACCACTTCCACATATTTCAGGGAGTGATGCGGCGGGCACTGTGGTTGAAGCAGGTGACGAGGTTATAAAATTGAAAGTTGGTGACAGAGTAGTTTCTCATTCTAACATGAGCTGTAGGGTATGCGATATGTGTACTTCCGGAAGAGAATATGACTGCAATGAACGACTCATTTGGGGTTTTCAGACTGGTCCTCTGTGGGGTGGTTTCTGTCAGTATACCCATTTGCCGGAGGTAAATGTTGCT
Source organism: Nitrososphaeraceae archaeon (assembly GCA_036258455.1). Taxonomy (GTDB): domain Archaea; phylum Thermoproteota; class Nitrososphaeria; order Nitrososphaerales; family Nitrososphaeraceae; genus TA-21. Next base: position 6,828 of record DATADQ010000171.1, read on the forward strand.
AAAATACCTGATTCCGTATCGTTTGACGAAGCAGCGGCAGTGTCAATGGTTGGAATGACAGCTTGGCATATGCTTGTAGGAAGAGCTAAGATAAGACCTGGACAAACCGTCCTCGTGATGGGAGGAACAAGTGGTGTTGGGATGGCAGGTATTCAGATAGCAAAACTATACGGTTGCAACGTAATTGCAACTGCCGGTAATAAGGAAAAGATGGATAAGTGTAGAGAACTAGGTGCCGAACATGTAGTAAATCACAGAGAAGCTGACTGGTATAAAAAAGTAAGAGAGATCACAAAAAAGCAAGGCGTGGATGTTGTTTTTGAACATATTGGAAAATCAACTTTTTCACAAGAAGTGGGTCTTCTTAAAATGGGAGGTACATTAGTGGCTACTGGAGCAACTACGGGTTATGATTCAACTATCGATCTTCGGTACTTATTCTTCAAAGGGACCAATCTACTTGGTTCAACTCAGGGTAATAAAGCAGAATTAGAACAAGTAATTCACTGGACAGCTATGGGCAAAATTAAGCCACTGATTAGTACAGTTCTTCCATTCACCGATATGGCAAAGGGACACAACATGATGGCAAATGGAGAACAAATAGGCAAGATTGTGACAACACCTCAAAAACTTTAATTTTTCATTTTTTTAGTTAGTAAATGTTCAGGAGTTTATTATTTATACCTGGAAACAATGAGAGATTTTTAAAGAAATCAAGTAATCTTCGTCCAGATATACTATGCTTTGATCTAGAAGATTCTGTGCCTTCTAATGAGAAAGAAGCTGCAAGAAATTCGGTTGCAGGACTGCTAGCGTCTATACAAGGAGATAAGGATTCATTCATTTATGTAAGAATCAATTCGGTGGATTCGGGCTTGGTTGACGGTGATCTTGAGCGAGTCGTAATGAAGGGATTGGATGGTATAGTTTTACCAAAGATTAGTAATAGTGAAGAGGTAATTCAAATTATTGACAAAATTGATGCGATTGTCTCCAAAAGGGATATATCTTCAAGAATTCGAATCATGCCATCTATAGAAACAGCAAAAGGAGTAATAAATGCTAATTCGATTGCTTCAGCACATGAAAATGTGGTAGCGTTAGTTTTTGGTGTCTTTGATTATTTGTATGATATGAATATTGATGCTGAATACGATGATTATATGAGTTACAATTACGCCCGATCAAAGATTCCTGTGGATGCAAAAGCGGCAGGCATAGATGCATTAGATGGCATATGGCAAAAAGTAAATGATGTTGATGGTTTGATTAAAGATGCGGTCGATGCAAAAAAATTAGGTTTTTCGGGTAAAACGTTGATTCATCCTTCGCACATAAACCCCGTTCATAATATTTTTAAACCAACAAAGAAACAAATAGAATGGGCAAAGAAAGTATTAGCCGCATTACAGGATTCATTTGAAAAGGATAATGCAAGAGGTGCAGTACTATTAGATGGTAAAATGATTGATGCCGTACATTATAAACAAGCAAAGGCCGTTATAAACGCTGCAAAAGAATAAAATATTTCGCAGATGAATAGTGTTACATCTTATCAAATCTTAACTACAAAACTAGCTGTCTCTATTTTATATGTATGATTGCTAATTTATTTAAAATCTTGAAACAATCCAATCTCATTCTGTAAAAAAGCAAGGAATAAAATGTGATCACCAAAATGTGACACCAGCAAATTTATTATACTAATACGCAAGAGTAACAAGGTTAATCGACGCTTATTAATGCATATTACCTATGACTATCGAGGACAAATAGAAAAAATAAGAATAAGAACAAATTAATTTTTGAAGAGAGGTCGACCAGATACGGCTAATTCATATGAATGTTTGATGATTGCAAAAACCTGTAAATCAAATACCGTGTCGGGCAAAGTCATTTATACATTAGAAAATCCCGATTCGATTATTTATTTGGGCAAAAAAGATATTCTGTTCAATCAATTGATTGCTTGCGAAAAGCTAATAGATCATGCAAAGGATAATAGTGATTTAGACCTAATCCGGACAGAAATAAATGAGATAAAACTGATGTTGGATCTTGTATCATAGATTACTTTCGAGTATGACTTTTTGACTAGTCTATTATCTAATTAGTTTTTGGGGATAATGAGATTAGAATACAATCTATATACTCATTAGCTCCAACCTAACTTAGTGTCTAGTTCACAATCTCATAGAGATAGAATTTACATAATTCGGGACATAATCATGAAACTTGTTGAATATGGTCAGCTTAACCAGACAGCTTTGGTTAGCTTTTGTGGACTAAACTTAAAGAAACATAGATCGATATTTGACAAAATGGAGCTCAATGGGTTAATAATTAAGACAGAAAATCGTTTAGGAAAACGAACGGTAACTGTTTATGGTGCAACCCAAAAGGGATTAGAATTT
>DATADQ010000172.1:0-13747 GCA_036258455.1 Nitrososphaeraceae archaeon
CAGAATAATGGGATATCTGTTTTATGAACCAAGTACCAGAACTAGAATGAGTTTTGAAGCAGCAATGGCATCAATAGGTGGAAGCTCAATTGGAATATCCGATCTAAGATCATCTTCAATAGAAAAAGGAGAAAGTTTACAAGACACCGTGCGAGTTATGGATCTTTATTCAGATATCATAATCCTACGTCACCAGCTTGATGGTTCAAGCAAATTTGCCGCAGAAATTTCTGACCATCCGATAATTAATGGAGGTAGCGGAAGTGAAGAACATCCAACACAAGCGATGCTTGATTTGTATACTATAATAAAAGAAAAAAAGAAAATTGATGGACTAAAAATTTGTATTTTGGGAGATTTGAAATACGGACGAACCATTTATTCCTTATTGTATGGCCTTTCCAATTATGATGTTGAAATTATTCTAGTCTCTCCGCCAACATTACAAATTCGACAAGAGTCTATCTATGGTTTAAAAAACAAGATGAAAATTGTAGAAATGATAGACATGAATGAAACAGTTTTTCACAATTCAGACATATTGTACGTTACCAGAATACAAAAAGAAAGATTTTCAGATCCACAGGAATATGAAAAAGTTAAAGGAGTTTATACAATTGATAGTAACATTCTAAAACAGTTCAAACCTGATATTTCTATCATGCATCCGTTGCCAAGAATAGATGAGATATCGCATGATGTGGATAGTAAATCTAATGCGATTTACTTTAAGCAAGCATCTTATGGCAAAGATTTAAGATCGGCACTCCTTGCATTAATATTAAATGAAACTCCGCTCTAGAGGAATTCTAGTTCATGCTTTTACCTCTCAAGCCCTTAGCTATTACTTATTAGAATAAAACACAAGGTTGAAATAAATTTCTATTTTTTTAACTAATGTATGTGAGCCATCTCTCAAATTTTTCATTATTGCCATGTACTATTTGAGAGTAAAGATCTTGTAACTTTGTTACAATTTTTCCAGTTTTCCCATTAGCTATGATGATTTTATCAATTTCACCGATTGACTTAATTTCAGCTGCTGTTCCTGTTAAGAATACCTCATCAGCAAAATACAGTTCATCGCGCGATATATCACAAATTTGAAAGTTAATGCCAAGGTGCTCTGCTATAGACAGTACACTAGATCGGGTAATCCCTTCCAGTGCACCTGATGTTAAAGGAGGTGTAACGAGCATTTCATTTTTTACTATAAAAATATTTTCCGCTGTTCCTTCTACAACCATGCCACTCATATTCAGCATAATTGCTTCGTCCACTCCAGATTTTATTGCTTCTATTCTTGCTAACGCTGAATTTGCATAGTTTGCTGTAGCCTTTGCATGTATAGGTAAGCTTCTAGAATCTATTCTTACCCATGAAGAAACAATAATTCTCATTCCCTTGTTTCCTTCTGTTTTTATGTGGTCTTCCCAATCCCATAGAGCTATGGATGTTGATACTTTATTGGGTAAAGGATTGACTCCCATCTTTCCATATCCATAGTAGCAGATAGGTCGTATGTAGCAATCTTCAACATTATTAATTTTTATGGTCTCGATAATCGCCTCTCTCAGTTCTTCCTCAGAGAATTCTAAAGTCATATGATACATTTTACAACTATTAACAAGCCTTTTGATATGTTCCTCTAGTCGGAAAATTGCGGGACCTTTTTTTGTACTGTAGCAACGAATCCCTTCAAATACTGCCGTTCCATAGTGTAAACCATGTGTCAAAATATGTATTTTTGCATTATTCCAATCAACAAACTTTCCATCCATCCAAATCTTACTTTTGTCATTCATTAAACTTCGTCTCGATCAATTCTGTTTCTCTTATCATGGATTGCCCTTATTGCATCAGCCACCTTGGAATCACCTACAATAATTAGTATACGCGATGTTTCCTCTTGCGCATCCAAATTCAATATGTTGATTCCATGTTCTCCGACCGTGCTGCTCGTAGTAGACGCAATTTTAGGCATTTTCCACATATTATCACCAATTAGAGTAACAACACCTCTATCATACACTATCTCCACTTTGGAATAATACGCCTTAAAATGATGCTCATTGCGGCGAACGTAGTCTCCATCTAGGAATAGGATTCGGGCGATTTCAATACCTTCTTGCTTATATGGTGATAATTTAAGAAAGTCATGATATTGCTTATCACTTTCAAGAGTTGCCAATAAATGTGATGCTGCTATGCTCTCCATCCTCACAATGGCGCAATTTCTTTTTCCAGTAACAATCTTAACAAGATTGTCTGATTGGTCATCAGAAATTTTTGATATTGTAGTTGTACTAGATGGATTATTCATATTAGTAATTACAATAGGTATATCCATATTGTTATTATCTATTTCCTTAATTGCTAAAGGATCAAGTATCTTCATTCCAAACATACCAGCTAACCTTGCCTCATTATAAGACAGAAATTTGATACTGTCCAATTCTTTCTTTACTATTTTTGGATCGGCACTCAATACAGCATTATCTTTTTCAAAATCTAATTCTGCTTTGTGATTTTCGTTAAGCAATATAGCGACATCAGCTGCGGATCTATCCGAGCCGCCTCGCTCATAAGTGGTTTCTAGTCCATCGATGGTCTTTCCTATGAAACCTCCTATTGTTACTACACAATTTTTTTCAATTGATTCATAGAAATGTCTTGATTTTTCCCTAGATTCTTCGATCAAAAAATTTGCAGCTTCAAAATTATCGTCCGTTATTATTGGCCATTGTTCAATCTTTGCATGATCCGATTTTATATCTCTAGTTTTTAGTATATAGTCCATTAAATATGACATAGGTATCTCTCCACTATATGCGAGCGTCCTTGATCTGGTAACATCAACAAATCTTCGGTTCTCTGCAGCTTGTTTGAGTGAAATTATGACTTCTTTGTGGAATCTATTGATTTCGTCAGAAAATTTTTTATGATATTGCTGAGAAAGACTACTTGATGCAATGTTTTCATACACTTCGCGTAATACGTCGATCTCTACAGGATTCGACTGAGCATAATTCTTTCCAATATGAATCGCTACGTCGGTCATAGAACTTATTTTGTCCCTATATCTAATCAAAGGTGCAGAAAAGACAGCAACAACCTTGTTTTTACCTTCTATCTTCTTTCTTATTCTTTCGATTATTTTGTCTATGCAGGCACCATCCTCTCCGAGCGTACTGCCTCCAAACTTCATTATAGTAACTGGTACCAAACTGATCGATCTTGAAAGTGGAATAATCTATACCATATATTAGGCAACCTCTCGAGACATGACTTTTCTCAGATTAATTCTCAGCCATTCGGACAAAAATACGATCGATTACGGTATAAGATAGACTAAAAAACTGGCTGCAACTATCCCAGCTGCAATCAAAATTGTTATAATTACTCCCTTTTTAGTTGTTCTTTTCTTCTTCTCAGGTAGGTCGCTATTTTGTGACAAAGACTATTAATAAAAATCTCTATCTATATAAGTATAACATGACATTTTTGTTATTTTTCGAAAGCAGTAACATGCATAAGTCAATTAATCGTATTAACTGAAAATTAGCTTGGCATTAGAATTTTAGAGAATTCGATGCATTACAAAAGAGTTGAATTTGTAGTCAAGGTTTGCCAAGGCGCGAAACTAAAATTAGTAACAGTCAAAGCAATAATGCAAAATCGAATATGATCTTGTGGAATAGCATTACACAGTGAATTCTTTACGCTGAAGGATCCTCTAATAAAGAACATTGGACGCATATAAGAAATGAAGGTACAGTGCCTGCAGTAGAGTCACCTAAGCGAACTGAAACCGACGGACAAAAAGTAACGGTAAGTAGTAGATAAAAGAATTTGCTAGGACTATTGAATCAATAAGCAGATAATTACTATTGTAGAGAGAATACTACAATTATCAATGTTGAAATTAAATACAAACCCCACTGTAATGCAAAAGCAGTTTATTGATTCAGATATCTCCACTTGAGATGACCGGAAAAAACTAATATATCGCTAGCGATATTACTAGTGATATGTTATCTAATTGGCTTGCTAGAGTAGGTAGTGCTATTCCAAGAGGCTTTTCACGCCATTATATTCTCAGTCTACTCGAGGAAGAACCTATGACAGGTAAAGAAATCATCGATAAAGCTATTTTGCAAAGCGGAGGAAGATGGAAACCGTCACCAGGTTTAATCTATCCAATGTTAGGAAGATTGTTAGAAGAGGGTCTAATAAGCGAAACTGATAGCGGCAAATACAAAATTACATCGAAAGGTATGGATATAGCTGCAGATGCAGATTCCGTTCACCATATTATGCAAAAGCAACTGGATGTTGTCATGAGGGTTGGAAACGTTGGCAAGTTTATGGCTATGGATATGATAGACAGGCTATCGGCTATTGGTTTAACATTGAGTTCTAATTTGGATAAAATGACTGAACAAGAAAGAGAAAAATATAAACAGTTCCTGGTTAGTGAGCTTAAGAAAATACAAGAACAAGAGAGCAAGAAAGACGAATTAAGAATAGATTCTGATTAAATTTCATTGATAAAATAATTAGGTAGAACTATCATGGTATTTGAATGTGTCAAAAGAGTCAATGAGCTCGTTAAACGAATGAGTCTCTTAGAAGAAAGTATTGCAGTGGAAACTGAATACATAAAGGAGGTTTACGCACATGCAAGTAAATCAATGTCCGAGTCACAGCATTACTTTTTAAATGGAGTTCAGGCCTCACCAGTTGCAAAATCATATTTGTTAACTAAAAAGGGTATCGAAGTAGTTGGAGAAGAAGCTATCCCAATTTCAACCTTTATTGATGAAGTACTTAACTTTGCAAATTACCCTAAACGAAAGATTGAAGTTTTAATGGTATTAGCGAAACATTTAGAAGCAATGCCTATGAATTTATCCTAAAATATTGAGTATTACCATAAAATGGTAATGGTATACAAACTGATACTTAAATTATCCCTCTAGATTAATCACTGAATAAATATACAACCAATATTTCTTGCTTATTGCCATAGAACCTATGTTTTACATTGGCGGGTACATAGATAAATAAGTCTTTCTTTAAACTGAATGTTTTCTTTCCTATTTCTATAAATCCATCTCCCTCTAAAACTAGATATATTTCATCTGATGAATGAGGTTCTTGCTTATCCCTTTCACCTGGTTTTAATCTTAAAATACCGGCCTGTAAATGTCGCAGATCAAAAAAATCAAGAAATTCCGAATTGCCCAAATCCATTTTAGAAAAAAGTTCTCGAATATCAATTAACTTTTCTTCCATTTACATTTCTATCATGATATCTAGAATATAATACAATCATTTAATACCAAATCACCGACAATTCGTTTTTTGAATAATAGCCAGGTATTGAATCTACTTAATTTCTACCATGAAAATCATACCTAAAATCCTCAGGTAGATACTTGTGGAAACAATATTTGTATAGAATTGATTAATATCCAATCAATTTTTTAAGAAAAAAAATTCTGCGATTTTTTCTAGCAAACATTAGACGTAGCTTTGTATATTACCTCTTTAGGAATTAGATACTTGCATTAGTTTACTCAATTATCTTATTAAATTTGATAAAGCATTCTAAATATACTTAGTATTAAATCTCATATTGATTTGCACAAAGACAAAAAATGTCTTTCATTGGTCATTTTTTTCTTGCTCACGATTTTTAGTATTCCCGTCTTTACCTTTGTCATGCCGTCCCAGAAGGCATTTGCGTCTGGGATTACTATGTATTCTCCATATTGGATAAATTATGAGAAGGACCTTAAATCACCATACTTTAAATATTGTGGGATTTTTGATTCTTGTTTGAGCAATGATATCAGGATATCTCCATTCTTGCCACTGACCACTCATCCACCAAAAGACCCATTCTTCCCACTGACCACTCATCCACCAAAAAATGATGATGACAACATTAGTCCTGAAAGTACTGTATCATCTATAATACCATTTCAGTTGCCATTCCCATAATATATATAAACTGATTGACTTAAGAGTCAAATTCAGAATTAAATATTACACATAGACAATTGAAACTTGATCCTGTGAATTGGAACGATAATTGAATAAACCAGTTAGGTTTAAAGAAAGCTTAGTCATTATTGACAAGATTCTCCTTTGCCCAGATATACAGTGGAATCATGGGGTGATCGAATGGAAGTTCACCTTGTTCTTTATTGTATCCCAACATAACTATTTTGCCAGATAACAAATTACGAATGTCTTGTGTTAGTTCGTTCTCCTTTAGTGGGCCATAAATGAAAAATGAATACTTCTGATTATAGAAGGCTACATGCTGTGAAAAACATTCAGATAATATCACAGGATCTTTTATAATTCTACTGTTCATATTTGATATATCTTCATCATTTTTATTATTGTGATTATCAACAGTAATCTGTAATTGTCTACGTATGTAATTATTGCGCGAAAATTCTGAATCAAAAAAAGATTTAGGACCATTCCTATACTTTTCGATGCTATGTTCTAATGTTTCAACCGTTTTCTTTGCGATTGCAAGAACTTTCTCAGGATGCCTGATTATTCTGTTATAACTTCCGTATAAGTATAAAAGTGATATTAGTTCTTCCTTTTTAATAAAAGGAAAGTCCAAACTTCCTGATATAAAGGAAGAAACCCTTTTTGAAATGTCCTCAGGAAGGATCATCGTCATACGGAGATCAAAATGCGATATCAAGATATCCATCAACAATATTATATAGATAATTATCTTTATAGGAGTGACTGATCGGAAAACTGATAGGAAATTGTCGACAATTGATTATACCAAAACTGTTCATTTGATAGTACACGGACAACATGATTTGATAGATACTATAAAGCATAAACTTACCTCATTGGGTTTTACAGAGAATAATTTAGTTCCGGCCTCCTTGCAAAAAACTGGAAATATTGGCGATTATGTTGCAATGGTTTGGCCGCCAATGCACTCCAATCAAATAATTATTAATGAAATAACCGGGATAAACCAGGCACAAACAAAAGATAATGTAATGGGAGCCTGGTCGAATATCAATCAAAAAGAAATTTCAAGAATTCCACTGTCATGAATAAATAAAATCCCCTCAGCCCAATATTTGCACAAATTTCTTTTTTGTATTCATAAAAATCTTAATTTGTATAGTTAGCGCTTTAATTGAGAAAGAGAAAGAATGCGATACGCTTTTAGCCTTCAAGACCTCTAATTATAATAATGAAAAATAAAATTTGTTTCTTGTGCAATTCACAGACTTCTACTAGAGATTGTCCCAGTTGTAGAAAACCTGTATGTAAAGAGTGCATGAAAAGCTTCCCCTTTTCAGAAGATATTTGTATTGAATGTGCATCAAAGGTCAAAGCCGGACTAGGCGGCATGAGGAAGGATGAAGAAATTTTCTAGCCGGAGAAAAGATTTGAAGGTCCTGAAACCAAATTAGGTAACCTTATTACCTTCTAAAATACTATTTAGATTTATCTGCTTTCCGATACCCATGTGTAAACTGCGGATCATAAACTTTTGAAAACTCATAGCTACTTGGGTTAATTACATTCCCAACAATAATTATTGCGGTTTTGGTTATCCCAGCCTCCTTCACTTTGTCCACAATATTGCCAAGGGTTCCAACTATTATTTTTTCATCTTCCCATGTGGCTCTGTAAACAACAGCAGCAGGAGTCATTGTTTGGTAGGTTCCTCCCTTAAGCAATTCATCTACTATGTTTCTTATCAGATGAACACTTAGATAGAAAGCCATCGTGGCGCCGTGTCTAGCCAAATTGGAAATCCTTTCTCTTTCAGGAACCGGAGTTCTAAGTTCGGCTCTTGTGATAATGAGCGTTTGAGTGATTCCCGGAAGAGTTAACTCTAAATTTAACGAAGAGGCTGCACCCAAAATTGCAGTAATACCTGGAATGACTTTGCAATTTATGCCATCTAAACTTAATTTATCAATTTGTTCTCTTATAGTGCTAAATAACGCAGGATCTCCATCATGAAAACGTATTGCAAGTTTTCCTTGTTTGGTGGAATCCCTTAATATTTCATAAATCTTATTCCTGTCCAAAAGAGCTGCATCATGAAGGACTGCGTCTTTTTTAGCATATTCAAGTAGTTTTGGATTGAGTAACGATCCTGAATAAACAATGACATCTGCATTTTCCAATAATTTTTTTGCTTTTAAGGTTATGAGCTCAGGATCACCTGGTCCTGAACCAACAAAGTAAATAGCGTTAGGTTCAATCATTTTTTCTGGCCACCATTATTGAAAAGTATTTTCCAGCTGGATTTTTTGTGTTTCGTAAATCTTTTAATTTCTTTGATTCTAAAATTTCGTTGTCTACAGATACATCTTGAGCTATTGTAATAATGGAATTATCGCTAAAACCAGTTTCAGATAGTATTTCAATCACACTATCAAAATAACGTCCGTCTTTGAGAAAAATTATTGAATCACAGGATGCGACTGTATGCTTTATTTTATCCAGATCATAACATGCAGGAACGATACCAAGAGTTTGATCGCCTTCCACTAAGCTCATCTTTGCTTGAGCAGCGAATGCAAAGAACGAAGGAACTCCAGGAATGATCTCGATATCTATATCATTGTAGTTTTTGTTCAATTCTTTATGAATATAATTCCAGGTACTGTATAGAGATGGATCTCCTACAGTCAGATATACAGAAATCTTCCCAGAATATACTGTATCTGCTATTATCTGGGAATTAGTTTTCCATTGTAATCTTAGGGATTCTTTGTCCTTTATCATTGGAAATATTAGATTTGTGATCATAGTTCTTGATTCGTCTATGTATTTTTTAGCTATTGCCAAGGCTATACTGGGTTTGCCCTCCTTTGAGGTTGGTGTAAAGATGGCATCTGCTTTTTTGATTCTATCTACAGCCTTGACCGTAAGTAAGTCCGGGTCTCCAGGTCCACAACCTATACATGAAAGCTTCATCATTTGAGTTGTAAAAAATGTGTTATTTAAAGTAAAAAGGATGCGTGTAGCAACCGAATTCTAGGCTCATATACTGGATGAATGGGATCAATCACTGTCTAGTAGCAGACAAAATCAATATGGGATTTCTAGAAATAAGCATTGTTCCACTTGGTACTTCTTTTCCTTTTGATATTGTGACTTGAGTAACCTCAATTTCGTCCATTTTTTCCTTCTTTATGGTCCTCATGGCCTTGTACATTGTTTCGATAAGGATTGTGTCTACAACCAGTCTTCCGTTCTTCTTCAGTTTAGATATGCAAAGCTCGATAATTTTTTCAGTTTTACCTTTTGTTCCGCCGACAATAATTGCATCAACTTTTGGTAGTGATGGCAAGATCACTTCGGCCCTAGAATAGATTAGATTTGCAGAAACACCAAATTTTTGTAGATTTTTTTTTGTTAATTCGATAGCGTTTTCATCCAAATCAATGGCATACACATTTTTAGAATTTACCTGTCGGCAAACCTCTACGGTAATGCTTCCACTACCACATCCTACGTCAATTACCGAATAGTTTTTTCTGAGACGGAGTTTACTTAAGACGATTGAACGTATATCCTCTTTAGTTATTGGAACATTTTCTGAGCGTTCAAACAGCTGATCTGGTATTCCTGGTGTTATATAGTTCCATTTCATTATGCTTAGATAAAATGCTTTGAAATTAAATTCTTTTAGATTATTGCCTTCCAGTATATAGACCCGTGTAAGTAACAATTAAGAACATTATTACCAAGAAGATAAATGGAAAGATTCCATTGGTAGAAATTTTTTTCCTATCTTCAGTTTTTAATCTCAAACCAATTCTTTTTGCGATGACATACGATATAATATAGAAAAATAGTGCTACTACGATGATTATAGAGGGAGAGTTAGGAATGACAGATGAATTTGAACTTGCACCCATTGAATTAAATATAAAACCGAGAATAATACCACAGATTACTCCTAAAAAGGCTCTCATGTAGTATATCTTATCAAGTTGATCCAATTGCTTTTTCCACATTGATTGCAGGTTTAATTCCTTTCGATTGACTATTTGAATTTTTAATTAATATTCATCCTCATCTAAACTCATTTACATGGAATTATCAGGAATCGAGCTCCATTATCTTGTAAACAAGATAAGATCCAAGGTATCATCGGGGTTTTACGTGAGTAATATTTCCTCAATTACAAAAAATTCTATTCTTTTGAAATTACATCATCCAGTTGAATCTGATATCATGCTTGTGGTTTCTACCAAAGGGATATGGTTTACAAATAAAAAATACAGACAGGTAGAAGAAAGCCAATTTGCAAATGTATTCAGTCGTGAGATAGAAAGGGCAAAAATAAGCTCTGTCTCACAACCAGGAAGCGAGAGAATTTTTTTCCTTTATTTTGTAAATAAAGATGAAAAAGTAAGGAAATTGATAGTTGAAATTTTTGGAAAGGGCAATATCATTTTATGTGATGAATCAATGAAGATCCTTTGGATCCTCAATCCTGTTGAAGTAAGACACCGAACACTTAGGACTGGGTCCGAATATGTTCTGCCCCCTAAGCGAGGAGAAGATGTTCTGCAAATTTCTTTAGAAAGCATGAAGAAAAACGCAAATCTACAACCCAATAATACTGAAGTGGTAAAATGGTTGGGTAACTGTACATCGTTACCAAGGAAATATCTTGAAGAAATACTATTGCAATCGGCTATTAATACAAAGTATGTGAACCTCCTTAACGATAATGATATTGAAATTATCTATGAAAAAACTAAAGAAATAACCAATAAAGTAATTGATGAAAAAAATCATGAACCATCAGTTATTCTAGACAAGCTGGGCTTAGCAGTAGATGCGTCGCCTATTCCCATGTCAAAAGAAGCTAATGTAAAGAAAGTCGAGACATACATGGATGGGATCGACCAAGTACTGAGTAATGAGATATTAACCATCGGAAGGAATCTGAAAACGGAAGAAGCAGACAGGAAAATTTTGGAACTAGAGCATGATTTAGAAGAACAGAACAAAGCAAAAACGCAAGTAATTTCTAAATCAAAAAGTCTCAGAAATGTTGCCCATGAACTAATGAAACTATCATCTATGGGTATCCAAGATATGAACGATAATACAGTCAGGACTGTTTTGGAAAATAATGATTCTAAAATTGTTCACGAAAATGGCTTAACCTATTTGGATCTCCTCAATGAACGAGTAAAGTTAGAGTCAAACATCCCAAAATTCTCATCACTATTATTTTCCAGGGCAAAAGAATTGGAACGTGGGGCTATCAATATAGATAAAGCCGGTGAAGACCTGAGATCAAGAATCGAAAAAATACAGAATCAAACACAAAAAATTCATGAAAAAATTCAATTCAATACGTTAGAATCAAAGCACTGGTATGAAAGGTATCGTTGGTTCGTGACTACTGACAGACATTTAGTAATTGGTGGGAGAGATGCATCTTCGAATTCTGCAATAATTCGGAAGCACATGACTGAAAATGATATAGTGTTTCACGCAGAAATTCATGGCTCCCCTTTTTTTCTTGTAAAAAATGCGAAAAATCAAGAAAATAGAAATTTTGTAGAGGAGACCGCTCAAGCAACCGTATCATTCAGCAGAGCATGGAAAGACGGATTGTCAACTGGAGATGCTTATTGGGTATTCCCTAATCAGGTAAAGAAAGGAGCTCCGACAGGTCAATATCTTCCAAAAGGTTCTTTTGTCATTGAGGGAAAGAGAAATTTTTGCAAGGGCATTGAATTAAAATTATCTATCGGATTAATTCAAATTGAAGATAAGAGATATACGATTGTTTGTGGACCATCAAATGCTATCCGAAAAAGAAGTTTGGTTTTTGCTTCATTGTTGCCGGGTGGTTCCGATCCAATGAACCTGGCAAAGAAAATTAAGAGTGAATTTGTAAGAGTAATTTCTGAATTTGATTCTGATTTAGCAGATTATTTAAAAAAAGTAATCTTGGATGATTTTATTAGAATGTTGCCATCAGGACAATCCAAGATAGAACATATTGAAAGAGGTCAATTCGTGAATGATATGAACGATATGAAGGATGGGTTCATTTAGAGTATTAATGGGAGCCTTATTTGTAGAAGGCTAGCATGTTATAAAAAAGGAGATTAGAAAGACAATTAAACTAAACTACCTAAATGATATTGTGGCAAAAAAACTAGTAGAAGATACTGATGCAAATATGACAACGAGAGTTCTTGTTAGAGATATTATGAACAGCCCTGTCATCACAGCTGGTCCAAGCGAGAGCATTGTGGATATTGCAAGTAAAATGAAAGAACACAATATTGGTAGTATAATTATTACCGATAACGAAAAACCTGTTGGAATTGTTACTGACTGGGATGTTGTATCTAAGGTAGTCGCAAAAAATTTAGAACCATCATCTATTGACGCCGTAAAAATAATGCAATCAATACACACAGTCGAAGCAGCAGAAGGTATAACTGAGGCTGCACGTATACTACGAAAAAATAATATCAAGAGATTGGGCGTAGTTTATAAGGACAGATTAGCTGGGATTATTTCTAGCTCTGACGTTATTGCTGTTACTCCAGAGTTAGTCGATGTGGTCTCTGAGAAGGCTGCTATGATTAGGGGAGAAATTGGTAGGCCAGCATCTGCTGTTTCGGGATACTGTGATGAGTGTGATGAATGGTCAGATGTTTTAATGTATTCTGAAGGTACATTTACATGCGAAGTATGTAGAGGCTCATGATGATACCAGCTTGTAAAATACTGTATAATAATGTCAACTAATTGTTCAGACACAAATATACTTGGATTAGCAATATAGATCAGCCACCCAATTTGTTTTTCATCAAGATATCTCCCTATCAAAAGATTAAAATCACGTAGTTCTGAAAAATCAATGAATGAGTTTAAATTCTTTAGAAAGAACTATTGATAAAGTTCTTTCGCAAAAAGAATCAGCATTAATCTCTGAGATTGACTCTGCACTTCAAAATTCTTTTAAAAATTTAGAATCTTCTAAGAGTAGTCTTCAAGTTGAATATGACAATATTATTGAATCATCAAAAAAGGAAGCTGAAAATCTAAAGCGTCAAATAATAGGATCAAGCACATTAAATGCTAGGAATCAGGAACTAGTTATTATCGAAGCAGCTATTGATGAAATTTTTAATAAGGCAAAGGAAAAACTTGCAGAGAGCAATAATGAAAAAAATTATGAAAAATTGTTAACCAGAATGATAGAAGATAGCGCTGCAAAGCTTGGTTCTGAAATAATCATACAATGTAATAAAACTGATTTGAAACTGGTAAAAAAAATATCATCGGAAATATCAGCCGATAAGAAAATGAAAATAACTGTTTCAGACGAGATAATAGATATGATTGGCGGAATAAAGGCAACTTCGGTAGATGGAACAATGAGTTTAGATAACACACTCGATTCTAGCATTGAAAGTCTCAAACCTTTAATAAGGAAAGATATAGTCCAACTGCTTAGAGGCGGAAATAAGTAGATGGTAGCAAAAGGAAGAATAGTATGGGTTAGTGGTCCAGCAGTTAAGGCTGATGGAATGTCATCACTAAAAATGTATGAGACAGTAGAGGTTGGTGAATCAAAACTAATTGGAGAAGCTATCAGATTAACTGGAGATGTAGCTTTTATTCAAGTTTATGAGTCTACGTCTGGTCTTAGACCCGGAGAACAAGTAATCGGTAC
>DATADQ010000173.1:0-6363 GCA_036258455.1 Nitrososphaeraceae archaeon
CGCACATTGCATGTTTATATTACTCCGAAAGAATTTTGTGCTATAGACTTTAAATTGATAGATTTGAGCGTATTATGTAATGCCATTTTCGAGATTAATGAGAAGATACGATTTGTCGGAATAATCGATCAGATGGGAAAATTGATTGCCGGGGATATGAAGGAGGGAATACCGTCTTTAGAAAGGGGCAATGGCTCAATTAGGCTTTATCTTGGATATGCCATAAATAATGTCCTAAGACGTGATTTTGATAATGTCTTTGGTAAAGTACTTTATACCTTTTCTGAAAGGGAGAAAATAAAGCTCTTGACTATACCAATTGATGATAATTTACTTCTTGTTTCAATGGATAAGTCCTCAGACCATGTTGAGTTAATAAAAAAAATACTGGATGTTGTAAGAAAACTGAAATCGTGAGCTGATCGTCGAGAAAGTAACGTGAAGTACATCAAATGGCTATTTGTTTCGAATTATGACAGGATAAAAATAGAAACAATCCTAACTCATTACATTAAAAATAATCCCTCGTGAAAATATATATTGAACGGAGATTCAGAATCTAGTTTCTATCTCTATCATATCTCAATATTTGTATTCGCCATTTTTGCACTTTTATTTTACGCTGACAAGAATCTTTTTTATTCTTCTCTTTTCCCATGCTAATAGGTAAATTATTCCAATGACTAAAAGTATCTCGACTGACTTGGCCATGATCCCTGCAATATCGATATTCTCTGCTTTATTGTCCGGGGACAACGGAGGGGCAACAATTACCGAATATGCATATAATCCTATAAGAACGGATGTTCCAACTAATCCAAAAAGATTTAATGCCACTCTTTTCTTGTATTGACTTAGGATATATTTCCTACTGTTACTGGAATATGGATCACCAGTGAAATTGATCAAAATATACAAGATTCCATATGCTACCTGAGCTCCTGCCGCTGCCATTAAGAAAACTGAATAATAGATTTGTAAAGATCCATGTTCGGGAAAAATCGCCAAGTGTACTAACCCTCCAGCAATGGCGAGTAACATGATTATATATTTCAGAGTTTCTTTTTCTGGTATCGGACCTAAAGTCTGGTTTTTCCTTTTCAAATAATTTCTTCCCAAGACTAGCCCAAGAACAATGATTGGAGTTAAAATAGAAATGACTAGGAGAGAATTCCTTACCAGCCCCCACGAATCTGAGATAGTAACATTGAATATTACACGTTGACAATTACAATCAGTTAAGCCAGATAGAATGGATCTTGCGGGATCTAATTGATTGTGATTCACCATTTTGTCATCGTTAGCTACGCTAAGTACTATTTCATATGCACCTGGATAAGGGAACACATAATACAGGTTGAAATCTCCAATATCCCGTAGAGTCCAAGGGAATCCCTTTACTCTTTCTCCAGTACTTTCTTGATAGATCTCCACCATTGTTTCAATATCGTGTACATCTTTTCCATCAAAATCTTGTACGCTAAATGTTATCTGTGTTGGCTCATTAGGTGCGGCGTACTCCGGATCTAAGGCCATATATGGATAGTATTTTCCCATTCCGTCTCTGTTAGATCCTCCATTGTAATGGGGAGTATGGGAAAGATGTGCAAATGAGATGAAATGGGGAATAAAGGTCGAAATTAAAATGAAAAATAAGAATGATATCAATATTAAATGGATTTTCATATTATTCGGCTATGAAATCTAACGAAATGGTTTCATATAAGTCGTACTTGATTTTTTAAATTTTTTGCATATATAATCCTTTTATTATTGATCTCCATAACTATCAAGGCAGCTCAATGGAATTAGAAAAACCCATGATTATTTGAAGACTAAGTTAAATAATTTTTCATAAACATGTTCGTCTTTCATAAGTTAAATTGTTTGAAATAGGAAATATTTATTTCAGCAATTACCTAACTCCTTTCTCTATAATTGAACAAAGTGATAAGAGTAAATGATTACTTGAGTAATTTTCCTCACAATGCATTTAGAAATAATCAAGATCAAGTAATTAAACAGATTTGTGATGCTTTTAACTCAGGTTATAAATGCATTATATTGGAAGCCCCAACTGGATTTGGCAAAAGTGCAATTGCAATAACGATTGCCCGAACTCTTGGCTCGAGCTACATATGTACTGCAACCAAGGATCTCCAAACTCAATATACTCATGATTACAAATTTCTAAAAGTTGCTAAAGGAAAAAGCAATTTTCAGTGTAGGGTAAAAGAAGACTTCATTGACGCCGGAAAATATCTTTGTACTTCGTGTAACTCGGGAACTGAAAATGAGTGCAAACATACCTCTTGTGAATACGGGCCATGTTTATCTGATGAATCAATGGAAGGAACTGGCTGTAAATACAGAACTTTCATAAATGATTACAAAACTGATTACAAGGGCAAGGATAATGAAAGAACTTTCATTAGCGGGGAAAAATTAGAATATTATAAAACTGAATATTCAAATTGGATTCATTTAAAAAACTTTGATACTCCTCGACAGTGGAATCCATGTTACTACTTTGACCAATTATTTCAAGCATTAAAGGCAACTCATTCAATTTTTAATTACTCGATATTTTTATCGTTACTAACTAACAAAAATATGATGCAACAACGGGAATTACTTGTACTGGATGAAGCACACCTAATCGAAACTGAAATAGTAAAATTCAGAGGACTTTCGATATCTAAGAAAAGATGGAGGAGATATATTCATGACTTTAAAATGGTCGATTACGGATTTGATTTAAATGGTTGGTTAGAGTTTTTGATTGACTTGGAAAAAACTATGCTCATGTTAATAGGATATGACTCTCTAGCTTATTCACTTGTAAAGGAACGAAAAATTAAATATGGCTATAACTCAAAAAGGAACACTAGAGCAAGAAGCAAGAGAATAGTAAGTGCATCAGAAATATTTGAAGATGATGCTACTCTTGAAATAGATATTAAGTCGGAAAATGGAAGAAATTTACAAATTAATAAAGAGCTGTTGATTGATATTGTACAGGATATCGAAAAGCTTACAAGAACCATAAATAATATTCTTTCAAGTCCTAAAGACTGGATAGTGTCAGAAGTGCATAAAGAAAATTATGATATTATGAGAGTAGATCTGAAACCATTGGACCCGTCCAAGTATATTAGAACAATTCTCGAAAAATGTTCAAAAACATTAATTATGAGTGCAACAATTTTGAATCATAAATCGTTTGAGAGAAACCTCGGATTAGATTCCGAAGAAAATAAATCTAAATTTATACAAATCCAATCAGACTTTCCAGTTGAAAATAGACCCATTTTTCCTCTTAGTGTAGAATATCTTAATTTTAGTAATTTGCAAAAAATAGATGTGAAGACAAAAATATCACGGGCAATTGATAATATAATGCATGTACATCGTAATGATAAGGGTATAATCCATACAAGTTCCTATGAGCAACTAGCTTTCATCAGGGAAAATCTTTCAAAGATGAATTCAAGGAGATTAATTTTAACAGATCCCGAAATCGATAGGGATGAGGTAATAAAGGAACATATTGAAAGTAGAAAACCCACTGTACTTATTTCCCCCTCCCTGCACACTGGACTTGACTTAAAAGATCACTTGTCCAGGTTTCAAATAATCACTAAGGTACCTTATCCTAACATAGCCGACAAATGGACTTCAGAGAAAAGGAAAATTAACAAGGAATGGTATTATTGGCAGACTGCGTTAAGATTAGTTCAAGCGTATGGTAGGTCTATTAGATCGAAAGAAGATTGGGCAAAAACATATGTTTTAGATTCAGCATTCAATTATTTTGTCAAGGTGAACAGTAACATACTTCCAAATTGGTTCCTGTCTGCGATAAGAAAGTAACTCATTTTAGTGGTCCCAATGTTTAATTCGGCAAATTGATGTGATCCACTTCTAATATTATCCATTCATCTGCTCGATAGGAGTAGATGTTCAGTTTCACGTAACAAAGGGTTGATGGAAGGTTGTTAATTTTTAGTGGTTAGGAATTGGCTAGTTGCCATTATAGACGATGAATTGGAAATTGTTAACCTGTTCCGGGACGCCTTGAGCAAAATCAGCGAAGTGTCAGTATTCACCTTTACGGACCCTATGGCGGCATTTGAACATTTTACGGTTAATAAGAACGCATATGCGCTTATAATCTCAGATTTAAGAATGCCTGGTATTAATGGGGTAGATTTAGTTCATAGAATAAAAATTGTGAATCACTTAGTAAGAACGTTACTTAAGACTGCATTTGAAGTTAACAATAACGTATTCGAAGAACATATCAAAATTGAAGTAATAAATGGTTTCCTTCAAAAACCAATAAAGCTAAGATCTGTATTTAAAAATCATAAACCAAATAAACATATACAAAAACTACAAATAATAAATTTCCTGGTCAAAACAACATATCCATCCACAAGATAGTCTATTTGTGGTTTGCAAGCGCGATCGTCAAAAACCTCCTTCCACGATAGAAGTTGAAGGAAAATCTAATAAATCATTACTATCAAATAAGAATAATTGATGATAGTTAGAAATAATCAACTTAAACAAGACATTCTTACTGCGCTAGCGGATCAGGAGATGTTAAAAATATTAAATCTTTCAATGTATTATTCCAGATCCGTAAATGATATAATCAGGCAAAGTGACATTAGTTATACAACTGCATACAGAAAAATCAAATGGCTGTTGGACAAGGAATTACTTGTTGTAGACAAGATAAATTTATCACCAGAAGGTAAAAAATATACGACTTTTCGTAGTGTTCTCAAAAGCATCATTATCAGGTACCAACAGGATGAAATTATTGTGGAAGCTGAAGAAAATGTAGATTTGATTGGAAAAATTGGCGGACATTTTTTTTCAATAAGCAGCCCAATATAGATGGTTATTTCATCTCAATCATCATCTTTCCACTTCTTTTAGAGTAGTAGAATCTAATCCAGAGCATTAGTGAAAAGAAAACCATCGCCAAAGTATGCAGAACCCCTCCCAACTCGCGCACACCAAATATGGTAAAGATATCTTCCTCTTGCAAAAATCTTAATATCTCTCCAGTTATCCAAATGAGAATAAATATTGACATTTGGAATTGGAATTGTCTTATATTCCTTGAACGTAAAGCAGACCAAGTAAACAAGGCGAATGAAATTAAAAGAAGAAATATAGTACTATTTTCCAATAAAGGGAAAAATGAATCGTTCAAATCGGTGTTACCTCTTGCTTTGATTTAATTATCAAATAACTAAAACCAAAGAAAATCAGTATTATTACCGAAAGAGGCTCAAGGACGCCCTCTGCTAATAATTCCATGTTAAAGTACGAACTTACATGATAAAATGAATGAATTATCGTAAAAACAAGAAAGATTATTGCAAGCTGTTTAATCCTGCCACTTGATTTTATACCAAAATATGCTAAAACAATTGAACCTGCAAAGAACGCAATACCACTGATGAGGTGTAGGTATAAATCGTCTATCAATTTTGATATCTCTTAATAGAAAATCCTTTATAATCATATCCTAATTTATGATAAAACTTGATTCTTACAAAGGACTAGGAAATTGATTTTCGTTTTTACCTTGCACTTAACTTGAAAATCAAATATGTCATTTTTTGATCTTACTCTGATCCAATAGTATTCATAATCATTTATGTCCAAGTGAGACTATAACACGAAATACCTTATTCATAAAAACTTAGTTACCATGAATTGCAAAATTATAAATAGTATAGCTATACTCTCTTCAAAACGTTTCTTTATGGGATAGTTTCAATTATGGATTTCAATAATGAAATTTTGAAGAAAATTAATTAACTATATTATAGGCATAAAGTCTATTGAAAAGCTTTATCCATGTTCTTGTAATAACCTCGATTTTGATAGCAGTATTATTCGGAGTTTTTCCTGGAGGCATTAAGCAAATTAGTGGGCAGAATGATGAAAATAATGATAATGACACGGAGATGTCAAATAGTAACACTATCACTGGAAACAATACGATAATTCTTGATCCAGCAGAAGTTAATGGAACATATAGATGGGTAAACAATTCTGGTGGAATTAATCCCACATTACAGATCGCTAAAGGTAATGAATATGTAATTAAGATAAATAACCCGACCGATGAAGAACATGAATTGGTGATAGAAGATAGTAAGGGCTCTAAGATTGACAACAGTGAAGAAGTTCAACCAGGAAAGAATATTGAGTTCAAGTTTAAAACGGAAGAGTCAGACGATTTGAATTACCATTGTGAATATCATCCTGAGACAATGAAAGGCAAAGTTAACATAATAGAATCGCCATAAATGATAAAACAAATAAAAATTCTAA
>DATADQ010000174.1:0-3883 GCA_036258455.1 Nitrososphaeraceae archaeon
ACGACGAATCAAGACCAACAGTGACTTAGAATCCTACGTAAAATAAAAAATAAGGTATGGCGGTTAACCCGTCATGTTCGTCATATTGCCACCTGTCATATTCGTCATATTTTGGGCTAATACTTCTGTTGGTCCTAAGCCACTAAGCATGTCACTGCTTGCTATAGTTGCTATGGCAAATGTCGCAACGGCAGCAATAATTGCAATTGCTACTAAGAATACTTTTGTATTCATTGCCATTCTGTAAAGTGTATAATATATAAAACTTACATAGGTGAGTCTGTAGATGAAGCTCCAACTGTATTTGATTTCTTTATTATTTCCGTACCAGTAACTTCCAGACCTGACCGTCCAAATGATTTAAGTAGATACTCCATAATAATAAATAGATAACAGCATGTGGCTACCTCTGATTCGAAAAATGTGAATAAACCTAAAACAGTATCTCGCTATATATGCAGCAAAACTTTTTGATAACATTGACACACAGAATTCACATAAGAAATCGGAACATGGAAGCATAGAAACCGGAGATAGTACTACCACAACCACCAGCCGAGGTAGGTTGATTTCATTCTCCATTATTTCCCCAGGACAGACGCGGCTCAACTAGCCCCTTACTACATCTAAATATGATATTTCCTATCAAACTATGGGGCAAATCCAGATTGATTTCATCAATGCCGCAGGTAGCCCTAGACTCACTTTTTGGTTTGGGATTCATTCATTGGTGAGTCTCCTGCGGCTCCCTATCGTTTTTGGTGTTTGTGAACTCGAAACCTTCCTTGGCCTCAACAAGAAGGTCTAAATTTTTCCTCATTCAAATGTGATGACGCAGCATAATGTACAGTAATAGATGATAGATGTAATATGATAAGTCTGGCTCAGAGGAGAAAGACAAAAGCATACCCAGGGTTTCTACGATTCCTGTTCATTAGACCCCTTTATTACTATAATTTTGAAATAGTATAACTTGCAGTCATAATACAGTAATAGAGGATAGATGTGTGTGATAAGTTTCCAAAGGGAAACAAAAGCATACCAGGGATTTAATGTGTTCACCTATCATTGATTCCTCTATTACAATTGCGTACTATGGTTTTTCTTTTCCCATTAACAGTCGTATTCAGCTTACAAAGTTGGAAACGTCTTTAATAGTATTTTGTCCATTAATCTGACCACCAACATAGAGACTCTCGCAGGCCAGACTCAGCATTTCTCGTTCCAATTCGTGTTCATGTTGAGTCCCCTGCGATTTCATAATTACCAATTAATCCAAGATTAACAAAGTTAACCATACTTTTAATACGAGTCACGTGGATTTTCGTTGGTACACGGTTGAGTCTCCTGCGGTATTAGGTCAAAGACAATATTCCTACAATCGATCTTTATTATCTCTATCACTGAAAGACTCAAGGGTTTCTCTATGATAAGATAGCACAAAGAGAAAAGGGGCACAAACCCCCCATACGGAAGTTCGTTTTCAATATCGTAATTTAAACCTCATTACTGCTGCAGTTGAGATTCAAATGATATCGTCTTATAGTTTGTTGAGACATATTATTAACACCTATTTTGGGAACAAAAATCAAAGCGAACATTCTACATCATGATTTTAATCCATGTGGAGGAGCTGAACGGGTGTCATTTGCAACAATGCAGGCAATAGCTGAAATGGGTATTGATTTTGACATAACAACATATTCAGAACCGGATCTACTTAGGATTGTCAACGCATATGGCAAGAATCAATCATCAATTATTACGAGAGCAAAAACTAAATGTCGTTACCTCATTTCAAAATCCATCTATAAAAAATAACGTAGGAGAGAAATATGATATTTACATAAATACACATCCAGACTTATTCCCTTTTTATCAAGACCATTTTTGCAAGGAGAACACTATCACATATAGCCACTATCCTATGGCAAGACAATACATTGAATCTAAAAACGTCGAATATATTGGAAGAGATCTCAGAATACAAGACCATGATTACGAGAATGAGCCAAAGGCCCCAGACATACAGAGTAAAGGTAAAAGCAACATAGATAGATGCTTCAGAATGGTACATCGTTGTTATGAGAAACTAATGGAGAATTCTACTATTGTCACTAATTCCGAATTCAGCCGTGAGTCAATATTCAGCCTTTTCAACAGACGGAAAAATAGAGTTCATATCATAAGGCCTCCAGTAGATGTGGAAACATTTCACAATGAGGTTCTTTTGTCGTCAGCATTTGAGAGACAGGACACAACTCTCGTAATATCTAGAATAAACAAGCACAAGGAAATCGAAAATGCGATTAAATTAGCAAAAATCTTAAAGAAAACTAATGTCGGAAAAGGGATGAGAATAGTAGGTAATATGCACAACACGCTCGATCTAGATTATTACCTGTTTCTTTATGAGATGGTTAGAAATTTCGATTTAGAGGATTATGTTACAATTGAGACCAATATCAGCTTCAATGATCTTGTATCTGCAATGGGAAAAGCCAAGGCGTACTTTCATCCTATGGTTGGGGAACACTTTGGGATTGCTGTAGTAGAGGCTATGGCAGCCGGTCTAGTTCCAATTGTCCCTGCTGTTGGTGGGCCAGCAGAGTTTGTTCCGAGTAATTATCAATTCGATTCATTAGAAGAAGCAGCTGAGAGAGTATCATCTGCCTTACAGGTAGAGAAAGAAGAAAGAGTTAGAATAAGTACCTCTGTAGATAGATTCTCAGTAACGAATTACATCGATCAATTTCAGAACGTGGTCTGTGAAATGTTATATTGAAACTTTTGATTTGATAGGACTTATCACTTTGAAATAATAAATTTCCGGTCTATCAGCATTACGATTGTTACAATCATAATAAGGTATGCTGCAGGGTTACAAACTAGGGTTAACGAAACGGCTACCTTCAGAAAGAAAAAGAAAATCCTGGTTGTTGATGATGAACCCGACATAACTTCATTATTCAGAAAAGCACTAGAGAGGCAAGGATTCAGAGTTGACGTCTACAATGACCCTGCTGATTCGCTGAAGAACTTCAAGCCTCATTTCTATGATCTCATACTTCTAGATATTGTAATGCCATCTATGGATGGCTTTAAGCTATACAATCAGCTAAGGAAAGTAGATCCTGATATCAATATATTGTTCTTAACAGCAAGTGAGAAGCACCGGGACGTTCTTAGTAAGGAAGGATTTCGCGAGGATCTACTTCTAACAAAACCAATACCTATTAATGACCTGTTAAAAGAAGTGAATCTAAGATTATCTCCCAAGTAGCTCGTTAAGCCTTTATTATGCTAGATACAATATTCATTATTTGTTGTTGGAAACTAATGCCATAAACCAGAGTCACAAGTAAAGCGTGAAATTGAAATGTTCGAAAAGTATAGATATTGTAACAATAGATGTTCTTCTTCCATGGATTTATCACCAAATGTCAATAATAGCAACAACACCCTCGCAGTCTTAGGGTCTCTGGTGATTCTTACATTTGTAAGTGCAGCTCTCCCACTAAACTATCCCGCCCAGGCGGAGACAGGAAAAGGTACAGATGTATTTAAGGTAATCATGACAATATTTGGTGTAGACGAGTCCATAGGTGATGTAGTTGCAATTGTTACTGCAAAAAATGAAGCAGCCAAAGTGAAGTTATTTGATGCATCGGGCCCAATGGTTACTTCATTAAATACAAGTGAAGGTGGAGGTCATCTTATAGAATATGTTGCAACATTTCCGAATGTCACAGTAAATTCAGGTGATGAGTACAAAGCATGCGTAGCCACAGTCAAGGACCTAGAACTAATATGCAAGATAGGCAATAATTCTCCTGCTGCTAGACCTGAATTTATAGACTTGTCATTGAATGCAAGTAGTAAC